>NZ_JAJSPB010000069.1:0-4060 GCF_021282325.1 Marinobacter sp. G11 | reverse complement strand
TCGATTCCACAATAATGGCGGTGGGTGCTATGGTAAAAGTTCATGAGTCTTCTCCCTTGTAGTGCTTGGTCGCCTTCCAGCTTAGCGGGCAACCGCTGGGCTGGGGAGAAGGCTCAATCAGTATCAAGTGCAGGCACAGCGACGCCCTTTTCATTGCGCCTTCGGCTCCATTCCAATGGCGCGCATGCTGCAAGCGTTATTCCGAAATCTGAATGTCCGCTTTGCGACCTTTCTTCGCATCGTTCAGTCTTCACACAGCAGATCTGGTCTGCGTTTCCTAACTGCTTCGACCAGTATTCACCCACCGCCGAATCCAATCCAAAGCACCCTCTGACGGGCTTGAATTACACAGCCCTCGAACCTCACCAACCACCCACGATTTATTCTGATACTCAAGCGATATGGTCAAGCGCTCCGGGTGGACCATCCGGTAAATGAACACTTCCCCGAGAGCGACCGGCACATCATAGCTGCCGACGCAATGGCGCATAGTCGCCCCTTCTTCCAGAAGCTCCAGCCAGGAGCCCAACGGCTCTATACCATCGGTCGGGGCGAGGGGCGGTTTCGGATAGTCTCCGTGCTCCTCAGAAAGCTCCTTCGCCAGGTCTTGCCGTTTCTCTTCGGAGTTTCGGCTGTTTGCCCGGTTAAAACGTTCAACCAAGCGGTCATGTTGGTCCTGAAGGGTTTCTCGGGAATGGATTGCTGCAAGGGCCTGTTCGTTACCGCCGGCCATGGCGAGCGAATCCCGAATCATCCGGCATAGCCAGGACAACTCCACTGCCGAGGTGTGTTCGTCCACCAGATTCAGCAATCCGGGCCACAACGGTTGCCGAACGCGATTCAGCAAACGAAGGTGGTTCACATGGAGGTGAGGGTGGTGCCGCATCAAGGCTAAGTACTCGGGGTTCTGAAGTGCGGCGCGAATATCTTCCAGCTCCCAAGGTAATAAAAGCGACAAGACCAGGCGACGGACTGAGCGAACGAGGGATCTGCTGCCCGGAAGCCCAACTGCTTTAAGGATATCGGAGCGCTTACCGGCCAGAAACGCGTTAAACCGCTCGATTGACCAAGACTGTTCACGCGCATGGTCGACCGCGAGGATAAAGAGCAGGGGAGCGTCCTCGGCCAATTCCCGAGCCGCTGCCGAAGCCGCACAGGCCTGTGCGAGCACAAAGTCCATGGCGGGCATCAACGCAGTGATGGCCGATACCGATTTCGGCAGAGCATCACACAGGCGCCTTCCTTTATCATCTTCCAGCGTAAACAGCGGTAACCCGGGCGGCTCCAGGAACTGGCCCGAGGCAATCTGCCCTTCATCGTTGTAGCTGGCCCAACGCAGGGGATGCTCTGAATCCCAACGATGAACCTCAACCCCGACCGGGTAATTGAGTATCTGGCTCAGGTCGTAAACGGTGGTGGTGCTGGTCATACAATTAAGCTCTTCGACGATCTTCAGGCAGGATAATCCAGCGATACGACAGTATGGGTCGCCTGAGCCGTAAAAGTTTGACTACACTGCCTCAGAAAGAACGGCCAAGGATGCAGCTATGCATCGTTGGTTTGCGAGCCGGTAGACGATGTGTCGATTATCTCCGCTGATAGCTAGCTGGTGTTAACGAACCCACCAGGAAATAAAAAACACCGGCGCAACCACCAGGATCGGAATCTTTAACCACACCGGGAAGGCTTCCCATTCCTCCCAACCGACACCGTGGTCATTGAAATAGCTGATGCACAGCATCGACACCACAACCCAGAGCACCACACCCAGCGCAGCTAAAATCAGAATCATCACGCACCTCGCTGGATGTTAAAGACAAGCGTCATCGCATTGGCTTTGCTGATGGTTAGCACGTGAATACTGGCGGCATCTTCGTGCATCTCCAGATTGAGCAACTCCAGCACAGAATTCGAATAGCGAAGCTCTTCAAACCATCGGGCATAGAAATGCTGAACGACGGCGGAAAGATCATCTGACTTGGAGACGAGCTCGCAGCGCAAGAGGGCATCGGGGCAATCGGGCTGCTCGCGAATGAACGATTGCTCGCTGAACACCGGGTCGTTGTGGATCAGGGCGTTAAAGATGTCGTGCTGGAACCCCAGCATGGTGGCGTCGAAATCGTAGGTCTTTGGGGTAAACCCATGTTCTAGCAGGAGGGAAGCAAAATTGTGTTTATTCAGGGCAGGGCTCCTTGTGTCGTTGGCAGAATTGGCCACCGGCTTTACTTGGCCAGCACAAGAATCTAGCATGACATAGCGTCAAAATGTGTCGCTTAAGCTGTCGACTTCGAGAAAAGACAAGGATCCCGCTATGTCCAACACGGCCGTTCGCTACCTCACCATGCTCCGGATGGTGCCCCGGTACCCAAGATCCATCACCACCACCGAACTGGCGAGCCGCCTGGAAGAGCAGGGCTTTTCGGTGACCATGCGCTCGATCCAGCGGGATCTGGAAAAGCTGAGTGCGGATTTCCCTTTGTTGGTTGATGAAAACTCCCGGCCTTACCGCTGGTCGTTCGACCGCAATGCGACCATGGACATCATACCGGCGCTGGATCTGCCGGCAGCCCTGACCTTTGAACTCGCGAAGGCCTACCTCTCACCAATGCTGCCCCCAAGGGCGCTGTCCCACTTAAAGCCTCACTTCGATGAAGCCCACCGCACGCTGTTGAGTGAAAAGAACCCCCTGGGCCAATGGCCAGACCGGGTCAGGGTGATCAATCGGGGATTAGGAGGTGCGCGCCCGCCCGTTGATGCCGATGTTCTGGAAGCGGTCACCGAAGCCTTGCTCCGGGAGTACCAGTGCAAACTTACGTACCAGGCCCGCAGCTGGCCGGAACCGGAAGAGATTGTGGTGCATCCGTTCGGGCTGATATTCCGGGACCCGAACGTGTACCTGATCGGCACTATCGACGGTAGAGAAGGGGTTCGCCAGCTGGTGCTGCACAGGGCGACGGCAGGTGAAGTGGTGGAAGAGCTCATCGAGCGCCCGGAAGATTTTGATCTGGATTTGTACATCCACTCCGGCGCTATGGGCATCCTGAAATCCGATGAGCCGGTGTATCTGAAGTTACGCTGCGACAAACCGGTGCTGAACCACCTGATCGAATCCCCACTGGGATTTGATCAGATCACCACCGAGATTGATGACAAGGCCTTCGAAATGGCCGTCACCGTGGGCGACACCCAGGACCTGCGCTGGTGGCTCACCGCTCAGGCGGTGCATTGCGATATTCTGGAGCCGGCGTGGTTGCGGGATGAGATTGAAGACACGCTCAAGCAGGGGCTGAAGCGGACGCGGCAGGCCAAGTCTTGTTAGCGACTATTCGTGTCGCTTTGAGCATGATTCGCCACCCCAAACGGAATATGTACCATCGGAACATTCCCCGCATCCGACTGCAGATGGCTGCGCTGGTCATCAAAGAACATATGGGGCTTCAGCACATTCAAAATGCGGTCTTTCTTCATACCGCCCAGGAAAAACACCTCATTGGCATCCACGCCCCAGTGTTCCAGGGTGGTAATCACACGCTCGTGGGCAGGGGCGCTGCGGGCGGTGACGATGGCGGTGCGCAAGATGCGCTGGTAGTCCGGATCGGCTTTCTGGGCCTCATCTTCCAGTTGCTGCAGCAGTGACAGCTTTCTGAATAGGTTAGCCAGTGGGCCAGGGCTGTGGGGAATGCGGGCCTTGGAGGTTTCGTGGGCATGGAATGCTTCCAGCTCACCACCTTTGTAAACCCGCTCTGACGCATCATCGGCAATCACCCCATCGAAGTCGAAAGCAATACGCAGCTCGAAATCGTCCTCGTCATCCACCACAGGGGACGGCAGCACCGTGCCTGCCGGGTATTTGTAGTCGATGGCTTTTAGAACATCCTGCTCATTGGACGACAGGAACAGCGACGCATTGAACGCCGGAATATAGGGGTAGGGTGAAGTGGACCCCGAAATTTGGACAGGTGCCTAAGCTCTGATTCATCATCTCCACAAGGAGGAGAATCATGAGCAAGAAACGCAAGCAATACAGCCCATCGTTCAAGTCCAAAGTTGCCCTAGCCGC
>NZ_JAJSPB010000068.1:0-4060 GCF_021282325.1 Marinobacter sp. G11 | reverse complement strand
AATGGACGATGCCGATCCGTGATTGGAAGCCGGCACTGAATCGCTTTATTATCGAATTCGGTGACCGCCTGGACGGTCACCTGTAATGGGGTGGGCAGTTACACAGATTTATTTACAGGCTCAAAAGAGATGTTGGTGGCTATCTGATGGACTACTACAACCGGCAGCGGCCTCACGCGTTTAACGGCGGCATTTCGCCTGTTGCAGCTGAGGAAAATCTTAAAATACTGTCCGGGATTAGTTGACCACTACAATTCCCACCACAATCGCGAGTCAAATTAAGTCTCAACTGTCTGAAATGCACGAGCTGATCGACACTCAAATGAGAAAAACCGAAATGTCCGGTCAGTACATTGGAAAGGCGACACCGATCATTGAGAGAACTCTGGCACTGGTGGACGTAGTCAGTCGAATCTATCCTTACAAACAGATCCATCTTCAAGAAACATTACCCAGAGAGCTTGTCTGGCCAATTGATGAGCGTGATTTTAATGAGATCTTGGGTAATGTGCTTGATAACGCAAGCAAATGGTGCTCTCAGGAAGTTCATCTACACTTGAAACTTCACGATGACACTTTGACCATTCTTGTTGAAGATGACGGCCCCGGAGTAGCGTCACACCAACTCGCCGATCTTACCAAGCGCCAGAAAAGACTGGACGAAAAAACCCCTGGCTATGGCCTTGGCCTATCAATCGTTGAGGAAATCATCAATGACTACGGTGGTGCCATGCATTTTTCTATATCACCCAAAGGTGGTCTTCGGGTTCTAATCGAGCTTCCCAGAAGCATTTGACGACTACAAGGGCAACTTATCCAGCTTTAGTCAGCGACCAGTAGGCATAGCAGCCCGATACACCAACGTCTCAACGTCAAAACTGTCACTTTGAACTGAGTTTTCATCCGGCGACATAAAGAATAACTCTGTATTGCCTGATACGGGGGACACCGGAACCGACGTTAGAAGACTTGTTGACTGCGTTTTGGGAGATTTCCCGGATCTCAGCGTCAACCAATCAACTCGAGTATCATAAACACCTATCATATCTTCGGCTGCACTGGATTCCTGTGGAATCCCGATATTAACTGCGTCCCCACCGGAGCGTACGAGCAGGTTCGGCAAAAATAGTGTTTGCCTCGGACTAAACACCAACTCAGGCGACACGTCGTAAGTCATACTCGTGCCTGCCACCCGGCTTCCAATCTCATAGTCCAGATGTGGGCCCTCGGTGCCAGCAGGGAAAAATGAAACCTTCCCTTGGGAGACGGTCACCATATTCAAAGGTCTCGGTTCGTTCTGAACAACGGCACCGATTACCCGGAACACTGGCGTGTACTGGCTTAATTCTTCATGAACGGCCTTCTCAAGATCAGGCCCGTTCGGTGAGATTGATATTTTATAGATCTCTGAACCAAACCCCTGCTCTGAGTAGAAAGACTGCCCGAGAATAGTTTCCCGGCGACCGTCAGCGTCCAAATCCTGCAATCCCAAGATTAAGGGAATGAAACCGATGGTTTCAGCCTTCCCCTCGGCCAACTGGATCAAAGAACTTGAAACACTACGGCCATTCCACTGATTCAAAATGAGGTAATATGAGTTCTCTGAAACGTACCAGTCCATTCGGATGACTTTCTCCCGACGGGGCACCTCAATGGACGCCAGGCTCTGAACAGCCCCGCTGGAATCAACAAGGAAAAAGCTGAGTTTGTTTCCATGCTCCGCCGCAAAATAGTAATCGCTGCCAGAACGAAACGCGGACAACGACTTTGCATTGATTGGCAGCTTCGCATATGGAGACGATGAAGCCTCCCCCTCAACTGAACCTACCCGATGTGCTTCAGCATCGGTCTGTACGATGCCGACCAACCAGGTGTTATTGTAGGTCGCAACGGCTTGACCTCTCCCGGTAACTTGAAAGCGCACCAATGGCACATCGTTTGACGCCTCTGGCTCGTCCCGCCACAAAAGATCAGGAAATCGGGCTTTCAACGCCGGCGTTACCGGCGTGGGATCGCCGACTCTGTCAGTAAACACCGCCGGAATACCGTAGAAGCGTTTCGATACAGCGCCAACGGAGGGCATCGTTCCAAACAGCACTTTCCCTACTGCTTGATCCTTTCCGATACTCTCGATACCGATGACTGCAAGGTTTTTCTCCGGGATGCCTGCATGATCAGGCTCCCGCAACACAACAAACAAATCACCTACCTCAACAGTGGCATCGTCGACTGTGAGGGAAAGCACTTTTTGATCACGATCTACCTGAATGACCTTTGCCTTTGCTGGATGCTCACGCTCAACCGCCTGTACCGCACCAGCTAGTAGTAGCATCAGGAACACAAATACTGCAGAACGAGTCATCATAGGAAAAAGTCACTTAATGCGGATTCATTTCGTATAACAAAAGCGGGGTGGCGCTCCCACCACCCCGTTCTTGTTAGAACTTGTACCTTACCCGACCGGCAACATGAACAATGTCCTGATCGCTTTTGCCGTCCTGTAAGGCAGTTTCCTCCAGCGCATCCATGGCATCGCCTGATGCCAGGTATGCAGCTTCTGCCGACAGCTCAAGCGAAGGGTATGGGAAGTACGAGACCTTGGAGCCAAATTCCAGTCCGAGATCTTTTGAGGACGATCCATCGGCAAGTGCAATGTCCTCAGCCAAGCGGTTGTAGACAATCATTCCGCTGACCGTAATATTGGCCGCTACTTTATGATCGAGCTGTAGCTTGTTCATGAAATACCCTTTGTCGAGGATATAGGGCGTTTCGGCGAAGTAGTCATCGCTCGTCATGTTTTCCTGAAAAATCATACTGTCGCTGAAGTCGACATCCGTGGCGATGAAGGCGTCGAAGTCCCCGTCTTGCTCATTGCCATCGCCCGATGCGTAGAGCACGGTGTACGTCAGTTGGTTTGGTCCAAATTGCAGCCCGAGCTCGCCGCGTCCCAGAACGGTCGAAAGGTCATAGTTCGTATTGGGATTCGTAGCACCATTCAATGGGACGAAATTTACACCTTCTATTGTTCCGCTTTGGCCAATCACCGTACCCTTCACGAACATGCGGCCTAGCGACGTCTCTTGACCATAATCCATCTCCACCCCAAAGCTGGAAACGGAATATTTGGAGTTATCAGCGATACTCTTCAGTTCATACTCCCTGCTATTTACCGTACCTACTCCCTCAGCAATTTGATCATTCATCTGATAGAGATAGAATAGGCCCGCGCTCAGGTTCGGTGAGTAACGCTTGTTCAGGTTGATCGCGAAGTTGTCCGCGCCATCCCAGCCTTCGTCCTGTTCTGAGTCGACGCCGCTCTCATTGGAAGAGTCACCTCGCCCCCATAACAACTGATAGTCAAATCCAGAGCCCAGTGAGCCTTTCCAAACAGCGGCTGTGGCGGTTTCAGTCCAGACATGTCGGTTCACTGACACTGGCTGCAAGCCCAGCGAGACGCGCTGGTCTAGCGTGTTGGGCACCAAGAAATCCACATAAGCCCACCGTGTTTCGATGTTCACACCATCACCGGAATAGTCGCCACCCGACCCCTCACCGTAGCGGATGCCACCAATCTCCGTCGCGAATACACCGGTAACTTTCTTGTCGTCGGAAGTTGCCTTCGCCCAGAAGCGATATTTGACCTCGCCGAAGCTCTCGGTCGGCTCGTCATCTTTCAGCGTACCGCCACCTGAGTTACCACCAGCAAACCAGTCTCTTTGATTGGTGTAGGCCTGAAAGCGGTTATCCATATCACCGTGGAATTCAACCTCCGCTGCCGTCGCGGCCCAACTTCCCGACAGTGTTGTCATCCCTGCAATCGCAGTGGCCAGAATGTTGCGTTTCAACGTATTCTGCGTAAACCGCTGAAGGTTGCCACCCATTCCACGTGAAGCCTGCCACCCGGACCGGGGCAAGGCTGCCACCCATCGGAGTGTAGCGACGCGGGGTTTCTCTTCTTACTCCGAAGTCTCAGTGCCCGTCAACTTTGCCTGCTGTTTTCGCATGGATTCGCCCCGCAGATTGATCTTGTAGGCGTTGTGTACGAGCCGGTCCAGGATGG
>NZ_JAJSPB010000067.1:0-4098 GCF_021282325.1 Marinobacter sp. G11 | reverse complement strand
TGATGGGGGAATCAGGCAGCCTGCCAGGGTGGCAGCTTTGCCGTGGAATCAGTGGCAGCTTTCGCGTGGAATGGGTGGCAGGCTTCGTCTGGAATCAGTGGCAACCTTGGTCTGGAATACGCACCAAGACCAGTTTAAAAATGAATGCCGATAAAAAATCAAACCAACAATAAAAAGGTTGTAACCTAAGGTCGTATAGATACCCTCATTAACCTGCTCTCGATACCTTGATACACCAAAACTCGTAAAATACGCTATTGGACTATCAGGGCTAAAAATCCATATATTGTACGCAAGATTAAAAAAAGCAACCATAAAACAGAGCGCTGAAAAAATTCGCATAGCCACCGCCTGACTTTCTTTTACAGGAGGCACTAGGGAATCATTATTGGCCAATTCAACAGGGTCTTTTCTAAGAAAAAGGTATCCGATGTAAAAACACAGGATCCAGGTGACAACGTATAAGATTATCAGGGGTGCTCGCCGCGCCAAATCTGAAAAATCGTGAACTGCATGCTCTGCTGTTGAGAACCCTGTATAAGCGAGATAAGTACCAGAAATTCCAAATAAAAAAAACATTGCATTGACTGCAAAAACGGGCTCATACCATTTTATATTTTTAGCAAACAACGGAATGCAAAGTACAATCAATAAGAGAAACGAAGCCAACGCGGTATCATACAATACTCCAAAAACGCCGCTCATAAAAAACATAATGAACAGCATAGCTAGACCAAGAGCAAACAACGATAAAGGATAAACTCTATTCATGCCGAGTTTCAAACCAACGATTGGCCAGATTTATTGCCAGCACCTTCTCAGACAAATTGGCCCTTACCCACTCATAACCTTGCTTGTTTACCCGCAGCTGGCCGGCCTGGTACAACTCCAACAACTCCATTAAACGCTCTTCAGTAACCGCAACAAAGCTCGTGTATACATCTGGATCAGGCAGCAACTCAGCACATTCATGTGGATACGTGTATAAGACATATCGACCACACAGAAGGGCTTCTCGCACTGTCCCTCCCAACGCATCATGACGTACCGCTCGCAATAGCACAACACACCGGCGGTACTCCTCTAAAGCATCCGTCCACCCCAAAAATTCCAGGTTATCTGGTTTTTTTTTACACCAGTCACCATCCCCCCCCATAACGCGAAACCTCACGTGTGGCATTCGCGTGGCCAACTCTACAATCTCATCACCACAATAATTTTGATAATTGTGGTCAGGCACGTAGGAAAGTACTGTGAATTGGTCTGGCCAAGAGCCAAGGCTTAATTCTGAAGCGCTCTCGAAGCCTTCAGTTGGCGTGGGAACCGGAAAATTCTCCGCAGTACACCCAATGCTCTCAAGCTCATTCACTAACCAAGGTGCAGCAACACAGTGCTCGCTTTTGCGCAGGAGCAGGCGCGTTACGGGTAACGACCACAGGCGCGACACCAAGCTGCGGTCTGCGAGTGACTGAATCGTTCTAGGCACGTCTGACCCCGTCCAGTAAAACACTAATTTACCCCCCGCCAGGATATAAAACAGACAAACAAGATCAAGCACAATACCTCTTGGCCGAACCTGGCCCGGTCTAAAGCCAATACGCATGGTCACATCCGCACCGAGAACACCCAATAAACGCAGGGCGTCTCTTGGCTTAACCTCAGACACAGGTGTACAGACTACCCCCGTATACTTTTTTAAGGATTCGGCGATACGTGGCGTCCACATGTAAGTTCCGACGATTGCCACCCTCTTAACCATAAACAACCTTTTTTCCAGACACACCAAAAGCAATTACCGTTAGGAAGAGGGACGCAATCCAGGCATCACGGGCAAACAGCAACCCACTCAAAACCAGGAGAGATATCACCACCGTAGCGCTAAGCAGCATCGGAGACACCGCCCGCACAAAATCCGCATTTGCCAGCCTTAAGGCACAAGCGACCGTTGTTCCATAGACAACAGCTCCACCCAGTGCTAGGGAAATAGTCGCATTCAAAACATCTTGATAAACAAAGCCGACCACCAAAGCCACGCAACGATTCGCCACATCAAGAAAACTCAAGCCAAACGACCATCTGGTTTTCTTCATGGCAACGAACACCATCGCCAGAGGTGATGCAAGAGACCAAAAACCCACAAAAATGGCCAACCAAGGTATCAACTCAGCAGACGCTGACCATTGATCACCGAGAAGGATCGAAAACAGCCAACCTCCGTAGACAGCAAGGGTCCCGTATAAACATGTTGCCGCCAGGAGAAGCTTTCCGAGGCCGATTTCAACCGCACCACAAATGGGCAGACCGTTTTTCTCCAACCGGCTTAACTCAATCAAAAGAGTATCACTGGCAACTTTGGAGAGCAGTGAGTTAGGGATGACGACCATTCGATAAATGAGAAGGAAAATGCCTGCGGCGGCGGCGCCCACTGAAACCGCCATTCCCAAGGGCAGCAGCTGCAGAGCGATTGCCCCTGAAAGTGCTCCCGGAAGCAACCATTTTGCGGCGGGCCACTGTGCAAAGAACTCTCTCTTTATTACCGAAACGCCATGAAATTGCACTTTCCGAAAAACGAAAACAAGCGAGATAAGCCGACCGGATAGCTCCCCCCACATCAGCCCCAGCATCCCCCATCCGGCAGCACCAAACATTGCCTGGCCGCCAAGAACCCCACCAGCCTGCACCGCCCTGCCCGAGGACGCTCTCAATGGATGGCCAGCATTAACCAGCAGGTAATAAAACCCGTTAAATATGGCGACAGCCATTGTCGCAAATATGATAAATAGCGTTTCTTCAAGCGAGACAAACAGGTAGGCGACACAACCCAGCAAAACTGCCCCGGCAATCGAACAAACCAGGGATATCCAGAAGCTGGAGGCCGGGTCTTTACTGGTAGGAATCAGCTGCTCAAAACGGACCGTAACAACAACAACACCTATGCCAACCACTCCCAACAACACCGAGTACCGCCCAAACTCCTCAGGAGTATAAAGCCTCGAAATCAAAGGCCCCGACAGAACCCCGACAACCAGCGTAACGACCGGCCCAAACAACAGTTTCAAAAAGCGACCACGAATACTCAAGGGCGCCTCTTCAACTGAAGGCCCCCAAGCAGCACAACGGCAAGAGCCGCACCCATCAGGCCCCACACAGAAACCCTTGTAATCAACCCACGGTGTGGCGAAGACACCACAACGTCCAACACCTCTTCCTGAAAAGGACTGATCAAAGGAAGGTCATTTGCAGAGCGCCGAAAATCAACCGCCATACGGCTCACCTTGGCAAGTTCATCTTCAGAAAGATCAAATTCACCACCCTCTGATAGCGCTTGCAAGCTGTCCGATTTGCGGGTTAGCCAGGATTTGACTGCTGCGTGAGCATGTTCCTGGCTTGAGGTTTGCACTCGCACTACCCACTCAAGCAGTTCGCGTTCCACGTTCTCAGCACTACTCCCGACCGCCCGAAAAGTGATCGAACGCTGGTTAAGGCCATCCGTGAACCCTCGGTTCAGCCTAGCATAGCGTTGAATGCCTTGGCCCGGTTCGTTTGACTTTAAAGCTTCATCAATCGGAAACCGGAACAGGGTTTCGTCGAGAAGCCGAAACCATCCATTCAGCAAATCCCCGAGAATAGCATTGTATTCAGAATTCAAACTTGAGGTCTTGCCTGAAAGCGCCGCTCGCCTTAACTCTGCCTTGGCCAAGGCATCAGGGGCAGCTTCCCAGTACTCATCAAATAACACCCTTTCATTCAGGGTTACAGATGCAATATATTTCGGCTGCTCAAAGAGATACGATTGGAACAACCCAACACACACACCGATGAAAAGGCCCAAAATAATCCCGCCAAACCAACGCCGGTAGTTCATTTGATACTCCAAATCAGCCTAACATAGCTTCAACTATATATCTTTTTCTTACGCTTACGGGGCGAACCAGTCACACACGCACGCTACCGCCCCACCAACCCAAATCAGCGTAGTCAGGCAATAAGCAATCAGGCCACCCCAGGAGGGAGGCCGATCCATGCACACAAAATACTGTTAATAAACGGCGCGATTCTACGCTACTTTGAACTGAAATTCAGTTACCGGGCGTAAAG
>NZ_JAJSPB010000066.1:0-4415 GCF_021282325.1 Marinobacter sp. G11 | reverse complement strand
TCTTGTCGGTTGGTTATGTGTTGGCCTGGCACCCTTTGCTCCACCATGGAAAACAAGGGGCCAATTGTTACACCCAACCGGCCAAGATAATTGTCGTTAACCGGTCATCCTAATTGTCGCCGAACAGACAAACTTAAAGCGCTCGCGAAGCTTGGCCCTGTCTATGGTCACGACATCGATTACACTCAAGTTTCGGAAGACGTCATTGAAGATAGCCTGGACAAACTGATGCAAGTGAACCCGGACCTTCTGGTTGGGACCTCGATGGGGGGATGGCTGGCGGGTATTCTGGGTGCCGAATCCGGCATTCCGTTTGTCGCCATCAACCCGGTGACGGATCCTGGTCACACTCTCAAGCCCTGGATAGGGCAGGGTGTTGATCATCAGGGGCACGCCTATCAACTGACGGACGAAGTGGTTTCAAGCTACTATCCCTTCACCCACTATGGCAGCGGGCTTGTGTTGCTGGATCAGGGGGATGAACTGATTCCGTGGAACGACACCGTCAGGGCGCTTGGGGATTATTTTCCGGTTCATAGTTTTGAGGGCGGCAGCCATCGGTTTGAGCACACGGAAGAAGCGTTGAAGCTGATTCGGGAACATGTGAAGGATTGAAACCGAAAACCCGGACTGGATGAACGGACGGACCGAACCATGAATTACGACACTCTCAAACAGCGCCACCGTGATGAGCGAGACGGCTACCCTGCCAATCTCAGCCTGCGGGTTCATCGGTCGCTGAGCTGGTTGCAGCGAGCAGAGCAACTCGACGACCCAGACAGCCGGTTCATCTTTCTGTGGATTGCGTTCAACGCCGCCTATGCCACAGAGATCAATGAAGAATACCGGACGACAGAGAAAACGGCCTTCCGTGGTTTCTTGGAGAAGTTAGTCGATCTTGATGCTGGCAAACAGCTGGATGAGCTGACCTGGACAGAATTCCCCCGGAGTATTCGGGTACTACTCAGCAATCGTTTTGTGTTTCAGCCCTTCTGGGACCATCAGAACGGAAAGCTCAGTGAGGAAGAGTGGCAGGACCAGTTTACCCGTGCAAAAGTCGCCGCTCAGTCCGCCTTGGGCTCAGAGGATACCGCGACGGTACTGGGCATTGCGCTTAGCAGGATCTACACCCTGCGAAATCAGTTGATACATGGCGGTGCTACATGGGGCAGTAAGTTAAACCGGGAGCAGATTCGTGACTGTGTAGCCTTGATGAGCCAACTGGTTCCCGTCATTCTGACAATCATGATGGATCACCCGGAGACACTGTGGGGCGATGCCTGTTATCCGGTAGTGAAGGACTAGTGTTCGACGAGTAAATGCATGCCTTCTAGTCCGCTTCGGCCTGATCAATGTCCAAGGAACGGTAAACAACCGACACTATGAGCTCTATGCCGCACTACCTGAAAAAACTGTTCTCCCGGGCGTATCGCCGTCAGCTTGCCGCTGAAGAACGTCAGAGCGAGCTGCAGGCCCAGATTCAAGAGCATCTGGCGACACTTCCCAGATGTGAAGGACAAATACTGGTTGCCACTACCGAGAACCGGGATGAGGGCTTTTTCTGCGACGTGACGGTCCCGGCAAGAGTGTTGTTGGCCTGGGCAAGGGAAGACACCGAGAGAACGGTGATTCAAAGCGTCAGTGCCCAAGCGGCGAGGGAGGTGCTGCCAATCTGGCTCGCCAATTCCACCTTCGACACACGCAAGGTGAGTCGGTTGCCGGAGGGCCATTTCGGCCTCGTTGAAGAGCGGATTAATGACTGGGTAACTGATGGAACCGCTACGGTGTATTGCCCGGAATGCGGCCATGAAGTCCAAGACGTTGCGATCACGAAGGCAAACGAAATCCAGGCCGGCAGGGCCCATTTCTGGTGGACAGATATCTGGAGCTGCCCTCGTGGTCACCTTTTACGCCAAAAGGATCAGGAAATCCGGTTTATATTGAAGCCTCACCGACAGGGAGCTTGATTCTCAGCAGGCTTCCGGGTAACTCCTGAGTGCGTCAGGGCGCGGCCTACCACGTAACCGGCTGCCACACCAACCAACGCCGTCACCGGACCGATCAGACCACCCACCAAGCCTCCAACAAACATCAGTACCACGCTTTTCATACAGACTCCTCCCGCCTTCCTGGCAGCTGCACTAGTCCGAGTATAGAACACTGGGCCCAATGATGGGTTGACCCAACCGTATTGTCTCGCCAAAATACTGTATATTCAAACAGTATCCGGTGTAAAGCATGTCCTGCATTCTGCTTGGTGACTACGAATCCGTCTCACGCCTGAATATCCCGATGTTTCTTGAACGGGTCTCGGCTGGCTTCCCATCGCCGGCGGAAGACTATGTTGAGAAAACCATTGACCTGAACGAGCTGTGCATTCAACACCCGGCTGCCACGTTCTTTGTGCGAGTGCAGGGAGAGTCTATGGTTGAGGCGGGCATCTATCCCGGCGATGTCCTGGTGGTGGACCGATCGCTGAGGGCCAAGCACGGAGACATCATCATCGCCAGCCTGGAAAGCGAGATGACGGTGAAGCAATTGCATTTGACGCCACCGCCCGTTCGGCTCCTTCCACGGAATTCAGCGTACCGGCCCATTACCGTCGAGGGCGATATGGTGATGGAGGTGTTTGGGGTGGTCACCAACGTCATCCGGTCACTCAAGCGGGGAGGGCAGGGATGACACCTGAATCGGCAGTATCCTTTGTCACCGTAAGACGACGGTTCGATTTTCGCAGCATCGAGGTCGGACGCTGGGTAACGCCCCAGGAGCGGGACCGGGCAGCCGGCCGGTTCTATCAGGCGCTGTGTGATTTGATGACGATCCTGCGAGGACCGGAGCCATTGATCTCCCTGAGGAGCACGCTGGGCCTGCAGTATGGCATCGGCGGCCGGTTGGGCGTGGCCGCGCACTACATTCCCGCCACCCGACAGCTGGCGCTGGCCAAGAACGCCGGCGCGGGTAGCCTGGCTCATGAGTGGTTTCATGCCTTTGATCACTACATGGGTGGCAAAGCTTACCGGAATGCCGGACCGTGCGGCTTCGCTTCCAGTGCCTGGCTGAACAGCGTAAGCAGTAAACCCCATCCACTGAATGAACGGCTAGGCGCTTGCTTCCAGGCCATCATGCTGACGGAGGACGGCACTGCACCCAGCACTTTGTTCCGGGCCTCCCAGATTGCCGACCAGCATTTGAAAACGGTTTATTACGCCAAACCGGAGGAGCTGTGCGCTCGCGCCTTTGAAGCCTTCATTGAAGACAGCCAGCCGCGTAACCGATTTCTGGTAAACGGAACCGTTCACTCTGATGAAGCCAAGGCGGGTCTGTATCCGCAGGGCGAGCATCGCCAGCGTATCAATGACGCCTTTCAGTATTACTTTGCCGCTCTCGGGGCTGCGTTGTATCGGGAACAGGCCAAAGCCGGATGAGGAAGCCTGCGTTCGCCCTGGTGGACTGCAATAACTTCTATGCCTCCTGCGAGAAGCTGTTCCGTCCGGATCTTCGTCATACACCGGTTGTGGTGCTGTCCAACAACGATCTGAGGGGTGGAAACCGTTAGTAAATCCTGTAGAGTCCGCGCCACCTTCTGAACCGGTCTGGGACAGCCGTTTCCAGCCTTCAAGAGGAAAACCATCAGCACTGGCTTAAGGCAGCGGTATGAGGCTTGTATTTGCAACAAAAGACCTAACCCTGGCAGGTAGATCCTTCGAAGGCTTTCCGTTGCTGATTGGGTCTGAGGGATGGCCAGTCGAGCCAGCGCAAACCTTTCTTTGGCAAGCACTAATCGAGTCAGGGGAGTCTCTGAGCGATCTGACGTGGGAAGCCTACGGACGCCGTCTATACGATTACTTCGCCTTCCTGGACGCCAATGGCTTGGCCTGGAACGAAGAAAGCCCGGCCCACGGTCTCAGCGTTCTCTCCAGGTACAGGGATTGGTCTAGTGGAGAATTATCTCTTGATCCTGGCACGGTGAATAATCGCCTGGCTCTGGTCGTTAGGTTCTACCGATGGGCCAAACAGCGCGGCCTTATCACTATCCTTCCTTTTGGAGAGAAAAGGGTGAGAGCGGCTCCTCACCATGGACTCCTTACGCACGTTGCGAGGCCTGGAGTCGAGACCACCAAAGTGTCGGTGATGGTGCGTGACCGTAAGCGACCGACAAAATTTCTGACGAAAGACCAGGTCAAGGTATGCCTTGCAGCGGATACTGATCCTAGTCACCAAATACTGTTCCATCTCATGGTTCGTACTGGACTTCGCTCCTGTGAGGCAAGGTCATTCCCCCTAACCCGGATTTCTCATAGGTCCCCAGCAAGTCTCGCAGACTGTGCGGGTTACCGCCATTACCGCTCATTGGCGGCCGTGACTGATCAATAATCGATCAATTCCTGTTGTCCGGACACACGGCCCCCTTT
>NZ_JAJSPB010000065.1:0-4618 GCF_021282325.1 Marinobacter sp. G11 | reverse complement strand
GACCAGGACCTGCCACTGTTCCGGAGTGCGGTGTTTTCTCATGGGAGCAACCTCTTATTAGGAAATCAGAGGTTACTGTAGAGCGAAATTCAGTGGGGTGGCAGGACGTCTCGGAATGAACGCTTACCTTCGCAACGACCTGCTCCATAATAAGCAGAGCCGTATTATGGTATCGCCCGGATTCTGGGTCATAAATAATAGAAAGACTGCTTACAGCCCTTCTCAGAGCGTCGTCTGCGGAATTTTTATCGTGAATGCTCAGAAGCTTCTCGATTCGATACTTCAAGTCTTGTTTTGTCGCGAGTGTGTGCCCCAGAGAGCAGTGGCTTTTCACTGCCTCTTCAACAGCTGCCTGAGTGCGCCTCGGGTCGTTCTTTGCAATGCCAAACTTCTCAAGCGCAATCTTTGTGCACTCCTTAAAGTCGAGACCAAAGGTGATCAACTCGAAGGGGTTGTTCCGAATCTGGTCTATTGATTGCTCTTTATGGAGCTTAAATAAACGATTCTGAACCGAAAAAGGTATTCCGTGGTTCGTGAGCCATTGAGAGTATTTAAGGTTCGAGTATTTTTCAAAACCTTTGACTAAGACTTCGGCAGTCTTAGGGGTTACGATCTCCTCCAACTTAGCTGTATCGCCTTTTTCTAGTGTTTCCACTAAATGGTTGCCAAAGTATTCTACAAGATCACGTGCTTTCTCTGTCCCAACGCCCTTGAAAGCAGGTTCTTCAACTATGAAACGTATTAATGATTCCGAATCTCCAGGCATCGTAACTTCGACCGAATCAGGATTCTTAAAGACTGATTCAATTACCTGGAAGTGAGCGGTTTTGTCTAGAGGTCTATCTACGCTCTGGCCTTTGATTATCCATTGCTGGCCTAGAGCGGGCTCGACTGGTAGATCTTCTGTTGCTATATCAACGACTATGACACGCTGCGTTGATTTTACTCTTGAGGAGTTATTTTTAAGGAGTAGGCCGGAGAAAATAGTCCGATTTGCATGAAGAAAACGCACGTTTGTGACTCTTATGTGTGCAGTTCGGTTCATTTTTTAAATATCCCCATTTCTGACACAACTTCTGAAAGCTCCTCGAATCGACGCAATTTGGCCTTCAATTCAAGATTTTCCTGCTCAAGCCTTCGAAGGCGATTCTGCTGTTGATTACGCAGGTTCTTCTTCCCATCGTATTTTTTTGGCTTGCTATCCACGGCGATTTTAACTTGAGTCTCTTTCGGTAACACTCCGGTCTCTCTTAGCCTCTTTTCCAGGGCTGCGAGCTTTTTCCGAACTTCTGGATTCTGAGTAAGAACTGACTTTGCAAAACCGCACCCTTTTGCGACTTCAGTTCGACTGAGGTTGCCTCGATACACCATTTGCTTGAATCCAGAATTGGTCATAGATTGTTCCCAAGCGATGAACGCCGCCACACTCTCATCTTTAGGTGCTGCCACTGTGAGCCTCCGATTATCTGCGTTTGATTATCTTTTCGAGTGCATCTTTTAATCCAGGACTACTGATCCTTGCTCCTTTTCTGATGGGGAAGGAGGCCACCAGAGCGCCGTCTGAGTCGAACTTAGTATTTGGAGATCCTTGCAGCAATTTTTCGATCACTTCTTGATCGTAGTTGTCAAGCTCGGTCGCCAGATTAGATGAATTTTCAATTCCGTCTAAGGATGAAACTATTGTTGAAATCATCGGTAAGTTGTTTACATCCCGGGCAATATTCAATTGATTCCTTAGTCCCTTGACTTCTCCAAGAAGCATTGAAACCTGATAGCGCAAAACTGGGTCTTCAATTTTCAAAAGCTCCTTTTCATGGAGAATCTGGTCATTAGTTTGATGATTGGTGTTTATCTTTTTCTCAATACTCTTGTGCGATTGATAATCTAACCAAGCGTCAAACGTCTCCCTGTAGGGGTTCCCACCCTCTCGCTTGTTGTAAATAGTTTGCTCGCTCATCTTGATAGCATCTTGTGCGAGATACTTGACGACAAGAGCTATCGTCGGGGTTACTGATTTCTCCACTAAGTCTTCACAGACTTTGCTAATAGCGATAATCTTAGCTTTTGTAGTCTTGCTTTTCGATGATTCGACAAGTCGATCAACGTGAGCTTTCACACTCTTTTTACTTTTAAATTGCTCATTCATATACTCTGAATCCAGTTATTAGTCAGTCTTTCCGATGAAGGCTTGGTTTGGATCGAACCTTTCAAGCTTTATCGTCTCAGTCATCTTTCGCTCGATTCCAAGCTCATGCAAACTCACCCGGTTCGAAGTTAGCTGATCTATCTCATAATCATTCAATTCGGTAAGGAGAAATCTCGAAGCTGCATCTAAAGCGATCGATTTTTCTTCCGGCGTGAGAGGAGATAGGGATATAGGATTCATTCCATTGTTGAGCATAATTTGATCGATAAAGTGGTCTCGATCTCTTTCAAGATCACGATCTCTAAGGTGTGTATAGAGCCGACCTGCTTGGACGGTGCTGTCCAAAGCTCTTAACTCGTGAACCTCTGAGAAAGAGATTTCAGGCCTGTCTGTAGCGATTAAGGCAGGTGTATTATCTGTACCGGATTCTTCCCCAGGAAATTCGGAGGGTAGGTCCCGAACGCTTTCAAGGAGTCGATAGGCGGCATGGGTATCCATAAGCAAAGAATCGAGAGATTCTGTCTTTTCTTCCAGATTAGTTTCTTCGCCTTTAATCTCCGCTTTGAGACTCTCGGAAACCGCTGATCCTCCCTTTGACTTCACGATTTGGAATCGCTCTGACTGTAATTTCTCAAGACGACTTGTTATTTCGTCTACTTCCTTGGATGCTCTTTGAGACTTAACGAGCAGCTTATTGGCGTGGAGCCACAATGGAATCATCCATGGTGTACCGGTAATGAGGTGTCTGCACCTCACACAATTCTTTGGGCCACCCGGAACAGGACCGTAAGTGTTATTCTTCTTGGAATTTCTCCGTAGGATTTCGCCGCCATCATGGCAACGGGTTCCTCCGTAAGGGCAGATACCGAGATTGTTGTTGATCCAAATATTAGTCGGGATTTTTTTGTTTTGGATATCAGTGAAAGTCTCCTCGGCGTTGCCTGTGACGTACTTCTTGGCCTCTTCCCAGGCAGAGGATTTTAGCCATCTAAGGAGGTTTTCTTGCTGACTTTGTTCAATAGATTTTTTTGCTTGGTTCAATTGGTCGGAGATGTGCCCAGGATCCATTTTTATGTAATACAGCGTCATAAGGATGGATGCATGGCCAGCAACCACTTTGCTCAAAACCTCAATGGGGACGCCAGACTCTGCTAAAGCTGTTAAGCCCGCAACTCGAAGACCGTGAGGTGTAAAAAGTGTTTGCTCTGGCTGACCGCTAATAGGATTTCGTTTTAATACGATTTCTACGTCGTGGCCTTCTTCTAAAAGACGCTTCTCAAGCTCGCCCATCAGCTTGTTCCAGTAGTTGCGCAACTGGTTGTCGGTTGGTGGGCAATCGGGACGAGCCCCTTCGAATGAACGAGGAGATCTAAAGAGGTAAAATCTGTCGGGGATTTTGTCCAGAACTGTTTTTGATGGCACCATTCCGAAAATTTGAGTTGGCATATCCCCGTAAGCCGTGGGCTTAGTCACCGGATTATATTTTTCTTGCCAAGCTCTAAGGTCGTAAAAAATATCGATAATCTCTGGATTGTGCCAAGGGATGGTGTAGCCAGAGGTTTCCGAGTACCCAGTTTCTCTATCTTGCGTCTTATTCGTGTTAATGAAGAACCCAGTGCTAATTCCGGTCGCAGAACGAATTTTTCTTACAACGCCTCTGTTAGGAAGCCTACTGCCTAGCTTTTGCCAGTAGTTACTGTGGCGAGATTTGTTTGGCACCCATTTCTTGCTTGCGCGGTCAAAAACCTCCTCATCTCCCTCACCCGAATCGAGTGCCGCTACTTGTATTTTTCTTAATGGTATTTCTAGCATGGTCAGATAGAGGTAGGAGATCGTTGGAATCCATACTGACTCGTATTTTCCAGAGTCGTCTTTATAATCAAAGTATTCAGAAGTTATCGATTTCGGCCACTCAAAGTCGTTAGCTGTAATAATTTCTTTGCACTTCAAGAGCCAGCTGGTTGGCATAGATGCTTTTACAGTTTCTGATGGCTTTAAGCTTGCATCTTTTTGCGATTCGATTTTTAAGATTTCAGCAGGGCTGAAAATCGGAAACGCAATACTCGTATATTCTCCAGATTCGGGATCAAATTCCGATAAATAATTGGCAATCAGCCAATTGCTGAAGTTATTGATCCGAGTTAGGTTGTACTTATTCTCCATGCCTACAGACAAGCAGTAATCGTAAAATGATCCTCGTGATGATCGTGTCATGTATCGGAGGGGATCCTGAGCATTGTCTTCGGTAATCAGGAAACCATAAAATTTGTTAAACGCTGCGTAATAACTTCTTGTGCTCTTCAAATCTTGCTCATCAACGAACTTTGCAAACAAGTGGAGCCATTTGCGTAAACCGCTGAAGGTTGCCACCCATTCCACGTGAAGCCTGCCACCCGGACCGGAGCAAGGCTGCCACCCATCGGAGCGTAGCGACGCGGGGTTTCTCTTCTTACTCCGAAGTCTCAGTGCCCG
>NZ_JAJSPB010000064.1:0-4748 GCF_021282325.1 Marinobacter sp. G11 | reverse complement strand
ACCAAGCTGGCTGCTTCCTGTTTGAACTCAGGAGAAAAAGAACGTCGCTTTCTGGTCATCAGACACCTCGTTTATGGTGGCGATCTTACCACCTACGTTGGTGTCCGGAATCATTGAACCACTACAAATGGCTTCGTCATTGATCATGGAGTTTATGACGGCAAGGGGGGTTTTTAAGCTATGAGAAATATCTGCGGCTAGGTGGCGTGAACGGGTAAGTTTTTTGTCGTACGACTCTAATAGACGATTAAGATGTTTGACAAGTTCATTGAATTCTTCAGGTACGTTCTCATCCAGTCTATTACGCTGACCCTTTTTAAGCGACGTTAATTGGGCACTCATCATTTTTAAGGGTTTTAGTGCGATAGTTACCCCAATAAATATGATCAATGATATCGTAACGAGAATTGTAAAAGATATTATCCATATAAGAACGTGGATTTTGTCAAGCGTGTTTGGTGAGTAGGAGCTTTTTTCAATTATAGTAACGCTTAGTTTATCTTGTCTGTTATTAAATATTCTGTAGTAGCCAAGGATTGAGCGATCATCATCCGATATGTGAAAAATTCCAGGCTTTCTGAACGATTCTACCACCTGTAATTTCGGTTTAATGTTCTCGCTTGTAAAACTCCGACCTTGACTGTCTTCGATGTGAACTGAATATTGAGACAATGAAAAATTTCTGAGAGAGGATTTTGTAATTTCTTCTTTATCATTTGTTAGCATCTTTGAGAGTCGGTTAGCTGCAGCCTCTAGCTGCTGCCTGTGAAGCTCGTCATGGATATAGTCGATTAAAAGGGTGTGTGAGAAGAATATCAGCCCGGTACACGCGAAACCCGTTAGCGTCAGGAAAGTAAGCAGTTTCCGTTTTATTGAAGGGCGTTGTTGTTTTCTGGGCATGTTGTCTGCCAAGCAGGTGGTTAGAATTTGTTATCGACTAAATCTAGGCCTAAAAAAGTCGCACTACAAAAGTAGTGCGGCAAGACGGAATGGTGGAGACCATTCACGATGCAACTGGTTTTAGAATGTCGTGTATCGACAAGTTTCTATTATTCAATCGAAAAAGCTATTGGTTCGACATTATTTCTAATGAGTAAGCTGATCTTTTGAGAATTGGTCTGATTTAGATAGATTAATATCGCCCGACTTCATCATCTCGTGATAAATGTCGTCTTTATTCGATTGCATCAATTTTCGGCGAGCTTCCATGCCTACTTCAGATAAGGCTGCCTGAGTCATTACCCTATGCTGTCTCTTCATGTCCTGAACGCTGCTTTCGGAGAGCATGTTTTGTGCCAGGCTGCCGTCATTGGCCTCAGAGGCATGGAGACTTCCTGCCGCCAAGGTTAATGCTAGAGATGTGAGCAAGAGATGTTTTCTCATAGAGTCACCTTTAAGTTGAATGGTCTGCATCCCGATGGAAACAGATGAACTTTAACTCAGCTTGAAAAAATAAAATTAGATGATGAAAAGAGAGCACGGCTAGAAAAGCGGGGGCGACGGGGTCGTTAATACAAAGGTGTTAAGGAGGCGTTTTTTCAATTTCGTTTCAATTTCGTTTCAAGTTCATCTGCTATCAATGGCAAGTCGTTGTTCTGGCGGAAAGAGCGAGAACAATGAACCACTTACCGGTAGTGGCCGACAACTGAAGCGCATTAGCTGTCTGTTTGTTCAGGGCCAAGTACCGGTCTGATGACATACAACGAAAGCCCATGGAGACTGATTTACAATGCAAACTAATAAACTCAGGTTAGCGATTAGAGCAACACTAGCGCTTTCGGTTACGGGTCTGCTGGCCCCGTCTGTTCATGCGCAATCTGCAACTGAACTTCAGACACAGATTAATGATTTGCAGCGCCAATTGGATGACATGGCGGAAAGTAAGGGGGCGGAAGGTTGGATGGTGCCTGGCACCAACACCACTGTAACAATCGGTGGCTATGTCAAGCTGGACATGATCTATGATTTTGATCAGGACATGGGTGACAGCCTGTTCGTAGCAGGCCTTGATACTGCTAATAGCGATAGCGACCCTTCATTCCGAGCCCATGCTCGACAATCACGGGTTCGCATTAAGACAACCACGCCAACCGAAGTGGGTGATGTCAAAACGACCGTTGAAGGTGACTTCTACGGTGGTGGCGGTGATGAAGTTTTCTCCAACTCCAGAGGGCTGCGTCTTCGTCACGCCTATGGTGAGCTGAACGGCCTGCTCGCCGGTCAAACCTGGAGTAACTTCATGCAATTTACCGCCTATCCGTCCACGGTTGATTTCGACGGCCCAGTAGGTGTTTCTTTTATTCGTCAGGCACAGTTGCGCTACACCATGCCTCTTGGCGGCGGTGCTAATTTTTCCGTTTCTGCTGAGAATCCGGAAACAACGGGTTTTGACGGCTCCCGCGATAATGCGCCGGATCTGACTGCCAAGTACAAGTGGGCCGGCAGTGCTGGTGGCATTGAAGTTGCCGGTCTGGCACGTTCGCTTCAGACTGACTCTGCAGCTGCTACGGGCGACGATAACGCCTTTGGTTATGGCGTTTTGATTGCTGGTCGGCTAAGCCTGACCGACGCCACCACGGTCATGGCAGGGGCGATCTTTGGTGACGGCGTGGGTCGTTACATCTACAGTTCCTTCAGCAATAATGACAGCAGCGCTAGCCGCACTGGTATTGGTGAAGCATACATCGACGCCAACGGCGATCTTGAAACCATTGAGGCATACGGTGCCAACGTTGCTATCAGTCAGCAGTGGACGCCGAAGTTCTCCTCTGGTCTGTCCTATGGGCGCGTAGAGGGCGATCAGCCAGCAGATCTGTTCCCGAACTCCTTTGAAACCCTGCAAAGCGTTCACTTCAGCAACTTCTACAAAGTTGCTGACCCGGTAACGCTGGGATTGGAGCTTTCCTTCGCAGACAAAGAGTTGGCCAATGGCGAATCTGCTGATAACACTCGCCTGCAACTGGCTGCGCAGTTCGATTTTTAATCGTTCATAGTGTTGCTTCACATAATTGGACCCAACGACGGGCTGAAATAGGCCCGTCGTTTCTTATCTGCGCTCCCTCCCATGCGCTGGACGATGCCCTCCTCTTTTGTCTCTTTCTTTCACCTCTTTTTGGCGTATACCCCGCCATAGTTTCGTTGAACTCCGTACGAGTTTAGGTGTGATGGCGCCGAATTCAGACTGATTTAAAGGTCTGTCTGTAGGGTCGTCCTGGCATTTACGGCGAAAACGCTGATTCATGTATCTCAGTCAAATAGCCAGGATGATATTGAATGAACAAACGACTGTTGTTGTGGGTGCTGATAGTACCCGGAGTCTTGAACGTCATGCCTTCGGCGGCGGCCACCGCCGGGGAGAGCGTTTCACTCAAGGAGTTCCAGCGAGCCAAGGCCAGCCAGTCTGTCTCCTTGAATGAGGCAATGGCAATGGCATTTGAGAATAGCCCGGTGTTGGCGTTGAGACGGGCTGCGGTGTCCATGCAAGAAGCTGAGCTCGACCATGCCAGCCGCTGGGCGCCAAGCAACCCAGAGCTTGAGCTGAGTGGCCGTGACAATCCAGATCAGGCGGATCAGTCACTGAACTACGAGGTTCGGGTTACTCAGGAAGTCTGGATGGGCAATCGGGGCGATCTCGGTCAGTCGCGTGCTCAGAGCGCTCTCACTTCTCAACAGCAGGAACTCGAATACCTGAAGGTGGCGACCAAGGCCCGAGTGCGGTCAGCCTACTTCAAAATACTGCTTGCACAGAAAGAACTGGAAACGGCAAGCCGCACCGTTGAGCTGATGCAGCGAACCAAAGAGCTGGTCGAGGTGTCCGTTGAGCGGGGCAAACAGACCCGGATTGACCTCAATACCGCTGTCATTGGCTTGGCAAGAGCTAAGAGCCAGAAGGCCGAAGCGGAGCAAAAGCTTAGGCAATCAAAAATTGACCTGACGGAAGTTCTTGGGGTGTCCCCCTCCGATGCGGTAGGGGTCGTGGGAGAACTCAATGTAGCTCGTGCCAACTTGCCACCAACTAATCGCCTGGTCGCGCTGGCTCAGCGCCAGAGAGGGGATCTGAAGGCGGCAGCAGCCAGAATTGCTGCGAATGAGTCCGGCCTGGAACTGGCCAAGAGTCTAAGTATTCCGAACCTGAAAGTGTTCGGGTTCTACGAGCGGGAGGAAAGATCCAACCTTTTTGGTGCGGGTGTGTCGATGCCTCTGACTGTGTTTCATGATTATTCCGGTGAAAAAAGGAAGGCCTCGGCTCAGTTGAAAATGTCCGAGCTTGAGGCCGAGGCACTGCGTTTGGCGACTGAACGCCAGGTCGTATCTGCTGTAGCTCAGTACGAATCCGCCGTACGCAGATTGCGCCAGATGAACGAGTCGATTCTCGAGCGTTCGGAGGAAACGCTGCAACTTATGCAGAAAGCTCTTCAAGCGGGAAAAGTCGATGCTTCCGATGTCCTGTCCGCTCAGGACAATCTTTTGTCGGTGAGGAAGGAATACGTCAAAGTGCAACACGACTATATCGACGCCGTCCGGGCGTTGGAAGTGAGCACCGGCGGTGCCCTTTCAATGTCATCCGGTTCCTGATGACAAGAAAATTAATGGTTGAACGTTCTCTTATATCGAAGGTGTTTAGGGAAGGTCTGAATAACTGCTGATATTTGCCCATCTTGGGTTTAAACGGCAAAAAATCGAAGATTCAGACACTATTTTCCCTTTATTTGTGTGTTTTTTGCCCGTTTCCCGCCATTTTGGCGGAA
>NZ_JAJSPB010000063.1:0-4966 GCF_021282325.1 Marinobacter sp. G11 | reverse complement strand
CGGGTCTTGCGCTTCTTGGTCTGGTATTCGGCTTCGGAGAAGGTGATCTGATCCATGCTGGCAACGATCCTATGCGATTGACGATGGCCGTATTATCGCTGATTTTGGAGACTTATTCAGAGCCTCCCTAGAATTACCAAGTTAAAAATAGTTCTATTTTAGTCATCGTTTTTTCAATTCTTGTTCCTATTTGGTGCGCATTATTGATGAGCGCACTATCGACGAGCAATGCAACACTTGAAGCAGAGTGCTTATTGCATTGAATTGTTAAATATTTAATCATTTTTATGAACTGCGGCCCTGATTTGACAATAATTGCTCATAGAATAAGTTTTTTAAAAGGTGGCACAAAACGTGTATGCATTATAGGTGCGTTATTCAATGCGCAAATAACTAAGCTGCCCAAATAGAAGGTAAAAACGATGAAAAGACGTATCTCGACTAAAGATTGTTTGCTAAGTGTTGGTTTGCTCGTAACTCTCCAAGCGGTCCCGTTAATTGCCAGCGCAGGTGTTAGTGCTAATTTGGGCATAACAAGCAACTACTTATTTCGCGGTGTGACACAAACAGATGGCTCAACGGCGACGCAAGGCGGGCTTGACTACGAACATGCGTCGGGGCTTTATGTTGGCGGCTGGGGCTCCAATGTGGATTTCGGCGATGGGACGAGCTACGAGCTTGATCTTTATGCTGGCTTCTCCGGTGTAATTGAGGATATCGGTTACGATGTTGGCTACATTTATTACTCTTACCCTGATGCTCCTGAATCTATTGATTTTGGCGAAATATACGGAGAGTTGAGTTACAGCATTGTATCTATAGGTGTTGCTTACACAGCAAACAGCGACGTAAGCGGCGAAGGGCTGTTCGTTCCAGGCGATATCTATTATTACGCATCAGTTGATGTGCCACTGGAAGACGATTTCAGCACAGGTGTTTTGATTGGCTATTATGATTTCACTGATGATGGCAAGGCGTCTATTGGCGAGGCGAGCTACGGACATGCAGCTGTTAACGTCACCAAAGATGCGGGAAGCTTTGGAGCTTTTAGTGTTAATCTGGAGTACGCTGATATCGATTCAAGTAACGCACTTGGTTCGGTCAGTTCGGACGACCCGAAGTTTTGGCTGGGCTGGACTAAGTCTTTTTAATCTATTTGGTATTTTTCACCGAAATGGTTAATCGTTGAGAAAGCTGGCCCGGTTTGTGGGCCAGCGCATTTATCTGGCGAGCCCTGGTCCTTGAGGAAAATGGTTAAATCACAGTAAAATCATTTAAGCTTCAACCCTTTTTTGAAGAGAATCTCTTGCAAAGTAATATCCTTGTCCTCTCAATGTTTTTATTCGTTTTTTTCCGAGTATCTTTCTGAGCCTGGCTATGTAGACTTGAACGACATTTCTGGTTGGGCACCTTTCGATATTATAGAGTGCTTCAACAAGTTCGTCCTGTGAGAAAACTCTGTCAGGAGAGCGAAGAAAGCATTGTAAAAGGCGGTACTCCGTTGCGGTTAGTCTGAACTCTTTATGATCGGGAGTTGTTAGGGTTCTATAGGTTGCATTAAGTAGAAAACCATCCACGATGATCTTATCAGTTGCTCGCCCGTCTTTTCTTCGTATTATGGCGCTAAGTCGAGCTTTTAGTTCATCGAATTCGAAGGGTTTTGGAAGATAATCGTCTGCCCCGGCATTCAAGCCCTCAACTCTCTCTGTCCAGTTGGAGCGGGCAGTTAGAATAAGAATAGCTTCATCTCTGCCACTGCTTCTCCATTTTTGCATCAAAGAAAGCCCGTTCTCGTCGGGCAGTCCTATATCCAGAATGATCGCCTGATAACTGCTTGTCTCTACGAAGAAATTTGCCTCTTTTCCGTTTTGGGCAACATCTACAGTAAAGTTTTCCTTCGCAAGCCAAACGGAGATTTTTTCTGCGAGTACCGCGTTGTCTTCGACAATTAGAACCTTCATCTATAAGCGCCGTCTCTGGATGTTGGAGAATTGTGGCTGTCGCCCTTCTCGAGAGCAAATCAAAATTAGCTAAGAGACCGGACTTCAAGCGACCCGCTATAACAACAGACGAAGCTGAATCTAGCTTGAAAAAGGCATTACGGTGAGGAAAGTTTTCTATACAAACACTATCCACATGTGATCGCTTAACCACATACCAGGTGGCCGGGTCAACGATTGATCACCGGGACCGCCCTGGGAAGGTCAACTATCACGGACAACCCACTTTTCGGAGCAGGTGAGAAGTTGAGGGTTCCACTGTAGCGTTCGACAATTTCTCGAACAATCGCCAGCCCAAGGCCATGGCCTGGGGTCTGCTCGTCCAGCCGCAACCCCCGTCGACCCAGATTGCCGATTTCAGCGTCCGCGACGCCGAGCCCATCGTCTGTTACGCCGATCTGCAGATTTCCGGAGTGTTGAACGAGTGACAGCTCCACGCATCGTTCCGACCATTTGCCTGCATTGTCCAGAAGGTTGCCCATGATTTCATTCAGGTCGTGCTCCTCGATCGGCCAGCGGGCGTCCTCCGGCAGGGAGCTCGACAGTTCAAAGGACTTTTCCGGGTATAGTCGCCCCAGCATCCAGACTAGATCCCGTGCCTGTTTCAGAGGGTAAGCGCTTTTCCCAACCTGTGGCCCTGCAAAGCGACTTCGGCGCATCTCGGCTTCAAGCTGTTTGTCGATGTCATTGAGTCTCGCGGTCATCTGAAGGCGGAGATCGTTGGAGAGCGGACGACTGGTGTCCTCAAGAATCTGCCGGACGGCCGCAATGGGGGTTTTGACGCTGTGAGACAGATTCGCCAGCGCATCCCTTGATCGTTCCAGGCGTTGATCCAGCGAGTCGAGCAATTGGTTGAGCTGCTGGGCCAGCGGTCGAAATTCCTCAGGTGCTTGGACATGAATCCGCGAGACCTTGCCATCCTGAAGTCGCTTCAGCGTGGCCTTCAGTTCGACGACAGGGCGCATGGACAGATTGATACCGAACCAGATCACAACGACCAACAGCAGAATCAGCAGAATAGAGACGATGGCCGTCCACCCGTGCAACTCTGCCTGGCTGCGTTTCAGTGCGCCAAGATCCTCGGACACGATCACTACAATCGGCGTATCGCCGATCCGGAACGACTTTCGGTACGCAAGAATGCTCTTTGGGCCTTCGACGGTGTCCGCATCCCGAACACGAACGGTCCCATCCTTTGCTGATTCTATTAACGACGTTAACACCGGTGCCCAGGAATCCGGGGAAATGATCGTTCTGGACGGAGAATGTATGGCGAAGGCGTGGTGAAAGACTTCCTGAAAATAGTCACCAGTCTGGAGACTGTCCAATTGACCGCCAGAATCACGAATCTGATGCTCCAGAAAGGCGACCTCATCCTTGAGACGTGTCTCGACGAATTCCCGGGACATCCGGTCCAGTAAGAGGCCGTGAACCAGCCATGCAAGCCCCATTAGCGCAATGCCCGCTGGCAGTAGCAATAAAAGCAAGGTGCCTTTGACGGATCTGGGCTTGCTAAACCGCGTCATTAAACAGATACCCCTGGCCGCGACGGGTTGCAATGGTGTCGTTGCCAACCAGTTTTCGCAGTCTGCGGATATAGGCTTCGATGACGTTCTCATTCGGGCTGTCGTTCAGGTTGTAAAGCTGTTCCATTAATTGTTCTTTCGAGAACACATGGCCGGGACGGCTCATCAGACAGCGCAGCAGGCGAAATTCCGTGCCGGTGAGGCTGTGCTCCGTGCCATCCTCGGATTTCAGGCTTTGACGATTCTCATCCAGTTCGAAGCGTCCGGCTTTGACCATTGAATGAATGCGACCTTCGCTTCGACGCACAATGGCGTTAAGCCGGGCGATGAGTTCTTCGGTCTGAAAGGGTTTTGCAAGGTAGTCATCCGCTCCAGCTTTAAGGCCTTCCACCTTGTCGTGCCAGTCGCCCCTGGCGGTCAGAATAAGCACCGGACAGACGACCTGATGTTTTCGCCACTTCCTTAATACGTCTAATCCATTGCCGTCAGGAAGGCCAAGATCCAGAACGACGGCCCGATAGTCCTCCTGCTCGCCCAGAATCGCGGCTTCTTTGGCGGTGTAGGTCGTATCAACGCTGAACCCTGCCTTTTCAAGCTGACCACGTAATCCTTCAGCCAGCAAACGGTCATCTTCAACGAGCAGTAATCCCATCGGCCATTTATGTGCTGGATCTTTCCGATAATAAGATTGTGTACATCAGCGATTTTCCCATTCAGGGGTTTCCTGAATTCGAGGAGTCGGTCAGGGAGCTTGAAGACAACGGCCTTATCCTGATTCGGAAAGCAACTGAAGAGCGTCTTGGAAAGGGGTTGCGGGAACATCTGAAATCGATGTTCGCAGAGAAGTAAGCACCTCGCCTCTTTCATTCCGTTACTATCTCAAACCCCGGCTATGTGCCGGGGGGTTGTGGTTTATGTACTCTCTCTGGAAGACCGGAGGCCGCCCTTCGAGATCCGGCCAAAGCTAGATCTACACGTTCGAGTTTCTGGCCAAAGCGTGCAGGTTGTCGAGATTTGCCCCCATTTCCGCAAGCCGGCCGTCCACCGGACGCCCCAGTCGAGCGCCGCTTAATATTGGCGTTAAATTAGAAGAGGTTCGGATGAGGTTAGTTAGTATCTTGTTAATTTTTGTTGGCACATTATCAGCTTTCGGCACTGCCATCGCTTGCGGCAGAGGGCTCCCTGTTCTGAACACCACAAAAAGCGACGGTACCAAAGTTGGACTTTTTATTACGACGGACCAGATAGAAGCTACTCAGAAGTGGAGTTTGGACGAGGGTGAGCCTCCTTTAAGCATTTCGGCTGCGTATCAGCTAGTGTTCCGTCTGGTTAATCCCTAAGCGAAAATGTGCTACAATTCGAGCTATTATTTACGAGCTCGGAGACTCTGTTTTGGCCCGGAAACCAGCACCCTTTAATCTTACGGTAAACGATCAACTC
>NZ_JAJSPB010000062.1:0-5544 GCF_021282325.1 Marinobacter sp. G11 | reverse complement strand
GCTAGGGCAACTTTGGACTTGAACGATGGGCTGTATTGCTTGCGTTTCTTGCTCATGATTCTCCTCCTTGTGGAGATGATGAATCAGAGCTTAGGCACCTGTCCAAATTTCGGGGTCCACTTCAATTAGCTAATTTTTAATTATTACTTTGTTAGCGGTCAGTTCATAAAATCCGGAAATCGCAAACAGGTCTCCGTTTTTGGAGAAGGCAATTGTACGTGTTGACTCCGTAAAAATAATAGCCTCTACCCCTCTTGGGGTCGCGATCACGATGCTATTCTTTGGGGGTTCAATCTCATATCCATAATACGTATATGAAGCATTATATCTATTTGATTTGTTTAAAATAGCTACAGCTTCATTATGCGGATGGGTTGTAATATTCGATTTTGGAAGTTCAGGTTTTGATTTTGTGGTTTTAAAGATATCCCTGTTTTTTGACCGAATCTCTTCTCCATCTTCAGTGTGAAATTCCCGAGAAACGAGCTTTATTTGGTTGTTATTTTTTGATTCAGATATTATATTGATCGTCTTTTCACCTGCAATCTCTATCCGCACGAGTGTTTCATGAGGAGGAGTTCTAAAAAAATCAAAGCTAGGATTGCTAAGCTTTCTGACCCTTCCATCCAAAAGGGTCAAAATAGCGTCGCCAGATTTTAATGGGGTAACGCCGGTGATTAGAGCTGGAAATTCTTGTTTTGATAAAATGCTCGCATCAATTCCAGACCAAACTATAGCTTTCTTAGGAGTCCAGGATAATATGTTATTATTCTTCAAAGAGATTGCTCTAATAAAAGGCTCAGACGCCAAGTGCCCGTCTTTCTTTAGTGGGTGATTATTAATGATTGGGTTCCATATTCTGATTGTTCCATCTTCAGAGTATGTTATTAATTCTCCAGAAGCTAAGATATCTGCTCCATTAATAGAAGACGAGTGCCCATCCAGGGTAGATAACTGATTACTGAAATCGGAGCTCCAAATTACGGCACGACCAGTATCTGACCAAGATATAATTCTGCCATCTCTAAGTATTATTACTTCTCGGGTTGCGGGATCCCAATCATGAACTACAGTTGACTGCTCACTTTCAATATTCCATTTTCTCATAATTGTTTCGGAACGTGACCATGAGATAAGTTGACCATTGGAAAGCATAGTTGCATAAACTAAAGAATCAGTGTGACCCTTTAACTCTGATACTAAATCGCCAGAAAAACCATCCCAAATTCGTAACGTTCCATCAGATGAAAAGCTTAGAATTCTTCCATCTGGAAGGTATTTGGCATTTATATATGAATCAAAGTCGTTGATTGTGTAGAAGGCTGATGCGACATCGTCATTATCAAGATTTTGTAATTCTTCTTTCCTTCCATCAAGTTTCAATTCACGACGAAAAATCAGTTCACTAAAGTAAGAGTCGATATCGGTATTGGGCAGTAAGACAGAAGCTTTATTTTGTTCAATGAAATATGGCTTAGATAACGTTTTTAAGTCTATTAAAAATTGAGAGTTTTCTGAGATTACAATTGCCAGTCGGTCGTTTATTTTCTTTGTTCTAAGAATTCGACCTGAAATATTATCAAAAGTCCGAATAACGCTCCCAGTATGGTAGTTCCAAACTCTGAGCTCTGATCTTGCCCAAGAAATGATCTTACCATCACCGATGGTCTCAATGCCGTTAATTCCTTCGCTATGACCTGCCAATAAACATTCACAGGTATTGGCATAAGTATCGTGATCAACTGCGCCTAAATGTGCGATCGTCCAATCAATTTTTTGGTTATCTATCCATATATCGGATTGAATTTTTAATGGGCTACGGTGGGGGTACTCCATACTCAACTGTAGGAGTATTCGATGCGCTGGCCAACTTGAGCTTCCCGAACCAAGTAGAAAGCATAGCCTCCCGAGGAATTCATTGGCCCAAAAAATTGAGGTCTTATTATTGAATGCACCAATGCTTTTTGCTGATCTAATATCTTTAAGTAAGTCTTCTGATCTATTGGCAGCACACTTGGCCATACAAAATGAGAAATCTGTAAGGAGTTTTTGAAGCTCTTCAGTATACTCCGCCTTCGCTAACTGCCAAGGCTGCTCCATAATACGCCGCAACGCTCGACTATCCTGCGTTGGTTTTGAAGCATCTGTGAGCTTATAGAGATCGGCACCGTACGGTTTTGAAAATACCTGAGCCAAGTGAGCATGTATCTGATGAATTTCCGTTTCCGACGCGGCAATCTCCGCAGCTACTTCCTGAAACTCCCTGTGAAAAAAGCGATATACCAAGGCCCCATCAATATAAGCACTGGTTAAGTACGGGCTTAGGTCAAGAAATAAGCGTGACCAAATAATCGGCGGCAGCGCTTCTTGGTTTTGCCATTTTACGGGTGTCCTTTCAGAGCTCTCGAACTCTTTTCTGACAGAGCTATCCTTGCCCAGGGCAATTGCGATTTCATCCTCAGAGAGGCCATATCGTGAAGCTGCGATATATGACAGAGCTCTGTGTGTGTATATTTCTGCATGCTTCCTCTTCTTGAGCAGATACTCCTGTATAAAGTTTTTCGTCATTTCTCGTACAGTTTCGGGGAGGGCCTTTGTATTTATTCTGTCCCACGACCGCCATCGTCTAGCCTCCTCACAAGCCAACCTGAGCCAGAGTGGGTTGCCATTCGATTCGAATGTGTTCAGAACAACGTTTCTTTGTTCGGCCGTGAGGGTTCTCTCTGATGATGGAAGGAGGTCGACGTTGTTTTTTGTGGCCCGGGACTGGGATAACCACTCATTAAGAAGAGTTTCGCCATCCACCCGAGACATCTTATCCAGTTGTAGCTGAGTGTAGCCTTGTAAACCAGCGAGTCCATGGGTGAGCGTTTCGGGGCGGGTACTTATGACCACCCGAACATTGTCAGGTAAAACGACTGGCAGCCAGTGAGACAGTGGTGGGTCATTTTCTTCGTTCAGCTGGTCCAATGCGTCGATAAATAGCCAGATCGGCTTTGATCCAGAGGCTAATGAAAGTTTGTTTGTAAACTCCTTAATGGTATCTTCGATATCACCTGTAGGCTGGACACTGTCCATCTCATAGGCGCTTGAAATGCTGGATATAATGCTCTGCAGAAGGTTGTCTAGTGTTTCGATTCCAACTACACCTCCAATGAATTTTGCGATGGTTACAGGTGCTTGTTGGGTGCAGGTCTGATCTGCAGCTTGAAGGAAGGAGCGTGCCAGAAGGGATGTCTTCCCTATGCCTCCATCGCCTGAGATGATTAATGGGCTTGCCGGCTCCTCTCGTCTATCAAGGTAAGAGCAGATTTGATCGATTTCCAATAGCCTTCCTACGAATGACTTGGATCGTTCTTCTGCGAATAGTCTGTGTTTATTGACCTTGTTTTCAGCGGTTTCTTGCTCGTGGGCTTCGAGCTCCTCGGAAATTAAACGGACCTGATGCCGATAGAAGTCGTTTGCAAATTTTCTGAGATGGTGTCGGGAAGGTCTTTTGTGTCTTCGGTGCCAACGACACCTCATCGTATGGACGTTGTCGCTAGCAAGGCGTTGGCGAATCACCTTTTCGAGTTTGTTAAGGCGATCGGCAGCGCCCGGGACTCGGGCCTTCAGGTTTTCGTCCCAGTCAACGAAAGCCTTTCCTTTAGGCAAGTCAAGATGCTTAATATGCCGAATGTAAACTTGAACGTGTTTGTCAGCGTCAGGGACCGCTAATGCTCCCATCGCAATTTCCTGGTGCGTGGCTGAGGCGAAGTAGGGGAGCCGATCGTAGCCATCAAAAGAGGCTGTCGCCATTCTGAGTGCTTTTTGAATTTCTGTGTCCTTTTTCTCTCCGTCTTCCCATGCGCCTTCCCTTGGTTTGAGACAGTACACGGGGGGGGATGCGTTTTCATCGCGACGGTAAGCAGAGTCGATGATCTCGAGCGCCTCTGTCGCATTCTGACCTCGCAGTTCATTAATGATCCGATCCCAATGATTTACTGAGATTTGCTCGGGAATTGGCTCCCAGCCATATCGATCACCGAGTAACACCACGAAATTGGGCTTTGGGGAAAGCTCCTGGCAGCGGCGCACCTCTTCCAGGCAGATCTGGATGGTCTCTCTTTCTTTTTGAGCCTCTTCAGTTATGCCCCACCGCAAATCAACAGCCTGAAATCGGACTCCTTTTTTTGCACAGAACTCTTCCAGGCAAGGAAAGACCTGCGATCTGAGGACTTCGCGCTCCTCTAAAAAATCGCCGAAAGTAGAGCTAATAAAGAGACGGAATACTCTATCGGTTTTCAATGGAAGACCCTTTGGATGTGCGGTCGATTTGCGATCAATATCTAACAAGTTCTGCGGCTTTTTTAAGGTGATTACGCACTGTTCTATCGCTGACACCCATAATTTCTGCAACTTCCAATTGTGTATGGCCTTTCTGAAGCAAACTCAAACACTGGTGCAGGCTTGTGTCTGTGGCTTTTGCCTTTTCCAGGGCAAGTTCTAGCATCTCGTGGGACGGATCATTGGTGAAACTGACGGCCGGTGTATTTTGTTCGTCCTCTTCCGGGGATTCCCCCCACTTATACGGCGTCGTGCTCAGTCGCTTTGTCCGTTCTTTGCCATCTTTCGTTACGCTGCCAAGATGGCGATCAACGAGTGCATAGGCAGCAAACTGGGCCGCATTGTGGACGTACTTGGCACTTTGTTCGTCCAGCATTACTTCATAGTCAGGCTTCAGGAATTGTTCTAAGCAATTTATGACCGTTTCTTGCCGGACTTCCTCAACCAGGTGATCAAGGCCAATCGATATCTGAGTGCGGTAACCACCTGCTGCTTTTGAAATTTTGTTTCGAACCGAGTGACTGGTCAGGATCTCCAGAATTTTTTTTGCCAATTCGTTTCCGGTTTTCTCCGGGAAATCTATGTAACTAGTGATCAGGTCGCTCAGCCCGGAAGCGTTGGAGTCATGCTTGGTCATGCAGGTTGCTTTCTGTTGGTTGATTGTTTGCCTAACTATACCTGTGGGCGCAGAAATCGCTAGAGGAGAGAGCCGGCCGACTAAAAAAGCGATGCTTATGTTAGGGCTCTAGTGTGATATTTGACAATGTTTTACTTGTGAAAACGGGCTGATCGCATAGGGTTCAACCGCGACGAGATTCTCGTCGTTCCAAAACTAAAAAATGAGGTATCTACATGAAATTGAATGCTCAATTTTTGCAACGGACTGCCATTGCAGTATTTTGCGTGGCGCTTTCGGGTTGCGCCACTAACGGCGGACAGCAAAACGGGTTTGGTGACGCTCTGAACAACGTCGGTGGCGCTTTTCAGGGGGTTGCGGCTGGTCTGGGTTCTGCTGTTGGCGGTATTTTTCAGCCTTATCGTAATGGCGTTCAGGTCACTGAAGAGCAGTTGTCGCAATTATCGGTTGGTATGACTAGTGTTCCGTCTGGTTAATCCCTAAGCGAAAATGTGCTACAATTCGAGCTATTATTTACGAGCTCGGAGACTCTGTTTTGGCCCGGAAACCAGCACCCTTTAATCTTACGGTAAACGATCAAC
>NZ_JAJSPB010000061.1:0-5972 GCF_021282325.1 Marinobacter sp. G11 | reverse complement strand
TGATGTCTTTGGCCAGTTCGGCGGCCATGGCTTTGAGTTTTTCTTGATCCACTTGTGTACCCACGATGGTATCCTTTTGAAAAGATTACTCAGTCGTGGGCAGTTACACAATTTGGTTTACAGCCTCGTGTGCGTCCGACAATGATTCATGCCGGTATTTACTCCAGCACAATACAATATCTTAATGCTGTCGAAGCTACGGGCTCCGACGACTCTCAGATCGTTCGTAATCAGATGATTAATACCCCTATCAACGACATGTTCGCAACTAACGGAAGGATTCGTCAGGACGGTCGTATGGTCCATGATATGTATTTGGCTCAGGTTAAGACCCCGGAGGAATCCCAAGGGGAATGGGATCTATATAAGATTGTCCGCACTATTCCTGCAGAGGAAGCGTTCCGTCCCCTTTCAAATAGTGTTTGTCCTCTAGTCACCGACAACAGGTAATTTTTCGGCGTGGGCTCTTGAATATTGAGTTTGAAGAGCCCTTGCCGACCGGTTCGACAAGCTTTTGCCTTTACATTTTGTATTATCTGATTTGGAGTCCGTTGCATGTCAATGGTGTTCGGCGTTCCTCTTGCTGTGCTGTCTGGCCAGCTTCTGATCGGGATTATCAACGGCGCCTTTTACGCTCTGTTAAGCCTCGGCCTTGCGGTTATCTTCGGTCTGCTGAAGATCATCAACTTCGCCCATGGCGCCATGTACATGCTCGGTGCCCTAGTCACAGTGATTCTTTTTGACGTGCTGGGCGTTAATTACTGGGTATCTCTGCTTGTCGCCCCCGTTCTGGTTGGCGCTTTCGGCTTGTTCATTGAATACTTCCTGCTCCGGCGCATTGCTGGTCAGGATCATATCTACAGTTTGCTGCTCACCTTCGGGGCGGCCCTGATCATCCAGGGCGTCCTCACCAACATCTACGGAGTGTCCGGATTGCGCTATTCCATGCCGGATATGTTCAAAGGGGGCATCAACTTGGGTTTCATGTTCCTGCCGTACTACCGTGCCTGGGTGATCGTGGTGGCCTTACTCGTGTGTTTCGGCACCTGGTTCATCATCGAGAAAACCAAGCTGGGTTCCTACTTGAGGGCGGGCACAGAAGACTCGCAGCTGATGCAGGGTTTCGGCATTAACATGCCCTTGCTGGTGAGCCTGACCTATGGCTTCGGGGTGATGCTGGCCGCCTTCGCCGGTGTGCTGGCCGCGCCCATTTACTCGGTTACACCGGTCATGGGCGGCAACATTCTCATCGTGGTCTTTGCGGTTGTGGTGATCGGCGGCATGGGATCCATCAGTGGCGCAATTGTTACCGGAGTTCTCATGGGTGTGATTGAAGGTCTGACCAAAACGTTCTACCCACCGGCGTCATCGGCCGTCATCTTCCTGGTGATGGTGGTGGTCCTGATGACACGTCCCACTGGCCTGTTTGGTAAGGAGGCATAATCATGAATCAGTCTGTTAATCCTGCCGATATTCACAAGGCCATTGTTGAACAGCAGAAGGTACAGGATCTCAAGAAAATGATGATGAACGGGTTTCTACTGCTGTTGCTGCTGGCCGCACCGTTCGTGATGTACCCGGTCTTCCTGATGAAGATTCTGTGTTTTGCCCTGTTTGCGGTGGCCTTCAACCTGCTATTCGGTTTTACCGGCCTGCTGTCGTTCGGCCATGCCGCCTTTTTGGCCACCGGTGGCTATGCCACGGGATACCTGCTCAGCAATGTTACAGGGCTGACCACCGAGATGGGGATCATTGCTGGCACCGCCACTGCCACCCTGCTAGGGCTGGCATTCGCGTTGCTGTCAATCCGCCGGCAGGGTATCTACTTTGCCATGGTGACCCTCGCGCTGGCGCAACTAGTGTTCTTTTTCTTTGTGCAGTCCGAATTCACCGGCGGTGAGGACGGCCTGCATGGCATCCCCAGAGGTGAGCTGTTCGGTCTGATTAACCTCGAAGACAACCTGAACATGTACTACTTCGTTTTGTTGGTGTTCATTGCCTGCTACCTGTTGGTGCAGCGTATCGTCAGCAGCCCTTATGGCCAGGTCCTCAAAGCGATCAAGCAAAACGAACCACGGGCAGTGTCCTTGGGGTATAACGTGGATCGCTACAAGATCCTGGCGTTTGTGATCTCCGCCGCGCTGGCTGGTCTGGCCGGCTCCATGAAATCCGTGGTGTTCCAGCTGGCGTCACTGAACGACGCTCATTGGCATATGTCGGGCGAAGTTATTCTAATGACACTGGTTGGAGGTATGGGCACGCTGCTCGGGCCGGTGGTGGGCGCCACCTTTGTGGTGAACATAGAGTATCTGTTGTCGCAGGGCCCTCTGCGTGACTGGGTAGATCCCATACTGGGCGGCACCTTTTTGCTAACCGTTCTGGCGTTCCGCAGCGGTATTGTGGGTGAAATCCAAAAAGTCATAAAAAAGAACCTGGGGTGATTTAAACAAGCTGCGGCTGGATTCATTTTTGGCGAATCGAGCTATCAGTCATGCTAAATAACGAAATTTCTAGGTCCTTAAAAGCTCATAAAAACAGTATTGCCATAAATCAAAGCTACAGGAGCAAAAACGCTATCTCAGTTGTCCTGGCATGCTGAAACTTAAACTAAATTCGTTTTTATTAACAGTGTTTCGGATGGTGGGTATTTAATTTCTTGCGCCCTTTAAAAGCGCGATTTTGAGTTTTCAATATTTAAAAAATATTTAAAATAAAATATATGTATCAAGCCAAGCCATTTGCCTTAAGTGTGGCTGGCCATGAATAGAATGGGCGGAAATTATTGTTTCGCTGATTTCTTTTTGCTTTGGCATTTTTCCTGTTTTTGAAAAAAAATATTTCCAGAAATATAGATCCCCACGATGATTGAAAGCCGGTTCAGAAGCGGCGTTCAATAAGTTCCTATATTGTCAATCAGAACATAAGGTAAGAGGCTTGGTATCACCCCTCCCCCCCCCTTTGAGAGGGGAGGCTCTCAGCGGAGTAAATTACGATTGTATAAGCATCACAAAAGAAGTTTGAGATGTAAGTAGGTTTAAATGGATCTAAAAGGAAAATAACGATGCAATATAACAAAACCAATATATCTAAGATTGTCGCTATTACAACTACTCTTATGTTGCCTACAGGTTCGGTGTCCGCAATCGAACTAGATATGGCTGATATTAAGGCCAGCATTTATGGATATGCGAAGTTAGACATGATTTATGATGTTGACGCGTATATCGGACCTACCGTTACCCATCGTTTAATTTCCCTCGACGGTCAGGAGGGGGCGGAGGGACATACTAATCTTCACGCATTTCAAAGTCGTTTAGGGTTTAAAACTTCAAATCCCATCGCCGGAAGCACACTCAACACCACTATCGAGGGAGATTTTTACGGAGGCGGAGGCGGTCAATTCCGACTGCGACATGCATATGGTGAATGGAATGGAATTCTTGCAGGACAAACATGGACGAATTTTGGAGGTTTCCTGGGTTTTACGCCGGTTGTTGATTTCACTGCTCAGTTTGGACAGGGGAATATTACACGACAAGCTCAGCTGCGATATACAAGAGGTGGATTATCTATAGCATTGGAGGACCCCGGAAACATCGGAAGCAATGTTGACATGACTAATAGCCCCAGTACTGATGACGAGGTAAAAAATGGATATCCCGATTTAACTCTTCGGTATGAAGATAGTTATGGCGCTATTGGTTATGGCGTCTCTACGGTTTTAAGAGAGATCGCATATTACAATTCGGGTAGTAATACCGATGAAGGTATTCTGGGCTGGGGAGTAAATTTTGAGGCTGCTTCAAAGGTGACGGATAGATTTACCCTTAGGGGCGCATTTACATATGGTGATGGATTGGGGGGCTATCTCTACGGGTCACCCAGTGGTGCTGGATTTATTGACGCTAGCGGCACCGTAGACGGAATTAAGGGTGTCGGCGGCACTGTTGGTATGACAATTTCGGTTGGTACCGGAAATGTGAATGTTGCCTATGGAATTGCAACGGTGGACTTGGATGATGCAGTTGGCCAGGGCGCAATGTCTTCGCTAGCGACCGACAGAGCGGAAAGCATCTACCTAAACTATATTTGGTCACCTGCGAAGCGTATCAACTATGGCGTTGAGGCCGGTTATCACAGTCGTAGAACGCAAAGTGGCGAGGAAGGTGATGCAGTTCGTTTACAAGGAATGGTGCAATATGCTTTCTGACGTGCTCTATATGAAAATTTTTGGATAGAATAATTTCTTATCCCGAATATCAAAAGATATTTTGCCCTCGTTGGTATCTTGCCAACGGGGGATTCTTCCTAGTGGAGTGTAGAATTAAGAAAGCCAATTAGAAACTGGTGTTATTCAATTTTCATATTGTCTAAATTATATTGTTAATTATAATAATAAATAAAAATATAAATTCACGATCAAAATGATTATCCCGGAAAAATTCAGTTTGAATTCGGCAAGATCGAATATATTGATATAACTAAAGTTTCTTTTCGAAAAGTCACCCCCCCCCCCTTTTTGGGGGGGGATGATTTTGAAATGGTAAATTAGTATCCGTTTGTAGGCGTATAGAATGGTTTGATGTTGGTGCTGTAGGTGAGTCAAACATCTTCGATAGAGCTAGTACCATCTAGCGGTTCTCGCATTGGTTGAGTGCGAAAACTTCAGCTAACTAATAACACAGGGTCAGTATTTTTATAAGTCTGAAATATTTGTTTTGATAGGGGGCTTCAAATGGCGGCGTTGATCGCTGGTACAAGTCTTGTGCCGTTTGCGAAACCGGGTTTATCCGAACCTTATGACAGAATGGGCGCGGATGCTATTTCTCTGGCATTAAACGATGCCGGACTCTCACTCAAGCATCTAGATCAGGCTTATGTTGGGTATGTCTACGGCGACAGTACTTCAGGGCAACGAGCCGTTTACCGTGTTGGAATGACCGGAATTCCCATCGTTAATGTAAATAACAACTGTGCAAGTGGATCAACCGCACTGTTTTTAGCGCGACAGGTTGTAGAAAGTGGTGTTGCCGACTGTGTCTTAGCTTTAGGCTTTGAACAGATGAAACCTGGCGCACTTGAGCAAGTCTTTAGTGATCGACCCTCTCCTTTAGAAAAATTTGAAGTGATTGCTGATGAAGCCTTCGTCGATAAGCATGATCTGCCTATAACGTTAAAGTTGTTTGGCGGGGCAGGGAAAGCTCATATGGATTTTTACGGAACAAAGCTCGAAACGTTCGCTCGAATCCGCGCAAAAGCCAGTGATCATGCTTTCAACAATCCTCACGCGCTATTTCGAAAAAAAGTATCTACAGAAGAAGTGCTTCGTTCTAAATCAATTTGGCCAGGCGTAATGACAAAAATGATGGCATGTCCGCCAACCTGTGGAGCTTCAGCTGCTGTCGTGGTTTCGGAAAGATTTGCGTTGAAGCATGGGTTAGATGCAACCGTCCGTATCAGATCGCAGGCGATGGTTTCCGATTTTCAAGATACCTTCGTAGGTCCAGACATGATTAAGTTGGTTGGCGCAGGCCTAACGGAGTTGGCGGCCGCAAGAGTATATGAGCAATCTGGAGTGGCACCCGAAGATATTGACGTAATTGAATTGCACGATTGCTTTGCTCAAAACGAACTTATCACGTATGAGGCTCTTGGTCTTTGTTCTCCAGGAGAGGGTGAGCGTTTAGTTGAAGATGGTGATAACACATACGGAGGAAAGTTCGTCACAAATCCTTCCGGGGGTCTTCTTTCAAAAGGACATCCTTTGGGCGCAACTGGGCTCGCTCAGTGCTTTGAGTTGACCCAACAATTGCGGGGGAACGCAGGAGCTCGTCAGGTCGACAATGCCCGATTTGGACTACAGCATAACTTAGGGCTTGGTAGCGCAGCTGTAGTTACATTATACGAACGAACGAGATAAGTATTTCAGAAATATTATAATTTGTTTTGGTAGAGATTGAATTAACAAAACT
>NZ_JAJSPB010000060.1:0-6581 GCF_021282325.1 Marinobacter sp. G11 | reverse complement strand
GGGGGCCGTGTGTCCGGACAACAGGAATTGATCGATTATTGATCAGTCACGGCCGCCAATGAGCGGTAATGGCGGTAACCCGCACAGTCTGCGAGACTTGCTGGGGACCTATGAGAAATCCGGGCTAAGGGTGAAGAACCCTACTACAGGGAGACCAGTGGCGTTTTCCAGCCCAATTTGGATTGAGGCGAACGCTGCACCTAAACCGCTTTGTCGATATTGAATTCAGCTAAGACCACCTGGAATCAATTCTTACGGTAAGCCTCAATCTCCCACTGCAAATTCGCCGAAAACGCCAGCAACTCATCCTGGGTTGCTGGCTTATCAAACACCTTGGCAACCTTCTGCTTCTCAATCGCCTCACGCTGCTCCTGGTACACGTGGTGCAGCACCGAGGCCGAAAAGTCGGCCCCTTCGTTTTCATTCATCTGCTTGCGCAGTGCTTTGAACTGATCTGGGGCCGGAACCAATTTCCGTTTTGCAGCGATATCTTTCGGGCGTATCTCAAACCCTTTGCCCCACACATCCACGGCATGGTGCCATGCCGCCGTCAGAGGTCGGTCTCCGGTTATAAATACCTTCGCCGCCCTGCCCCGCAGGTTCACAGAGAAATAACACTGATCATGCTTGCAGCGATTACCACGCCCAATGCCGAGTGTGCTCCCCTGAAAACCTACACCTCGGTGTGGCAGCGTAGAATAATGATTCTTAGAAATGAAATCCCGATACTGAACCGCAGCGGAACGTGCTTGCCACCGGGCCTCATAGTATCTGGCACGGGTTTCCTGGTAGCGAAACCAGACCTCTTCGGGGATGCGTTTACTCGGGCGGTTCAGTGAAAAATACTTCTGATAGCGTTTGCCACGAATGGTGGCAACCACTCTCCAGCCACAAAAACCTGAGGAGAGCTGGCCTTTCTCGTAGAAATTTATTGCCATTCAGTCCTGTAGCCCCATACCAATTAAAGAGTTAGCATAATACCAGTTGACTCTCAGGGAGCCATAATCATGAATATGCTTGCAGCTTTGGTAGGTTACGGCGGGTTTGTGCTGGCCTTATTGACGATAGGGCTCATCGGTTACTGGAAGGCAGATGAACTGGAAGCTTGGGCTACCAGGAAACTCAAGGGCTAAATCAGCAATTCGACATTTCAGTTGGCCATGAATGGCGCGACCTACTCCGGCGCGAAGAAATTCAAGGTTCGAATTATCTTCCGCACATCCGCCAATGCTCGATGTTCAGTGGGCGTGGAATCAAACCTCACGGAGTACATTGCCGACTTAGCCGGAGGCAGCAAACTTTGAACCGGACGGAACTCGAACGGCAGTTCCCGGCCGAGCTCCCGGTACAGCTTGACCAACCATGGACGATCCGCTGGCACGTAGTCTGAGTAGACCACCTCCCCCGTAAGCGCTACGTCGAGTCGGTCAACAGCTTCAGCAATCGAAACGCCCTCCCGCTGAAGCTGTTCACGAGAAATGCCGTGGATCGCCGATTCTGCATACGCATCCCAATAAACCCATCGCTGAGCGGGCTTTATAAGAAACGAATCAAATCGAGTCGGGTCGAAGCGGTGCGCCCAGGCAACCTCTATGGGATAACTCTCCGGTCCCAGACCACTCGCTTCAACATCGATAACGATCACCGCTCTCCTCCCGCAGCCCGTTCACTCCTCATCAAAAAACACATCAAACGGATCCCCCTCCAGGTCCATCGTATCGAAGCAAACCCGGCTGTACTCAGACTCCAGGTGCCCCAGAGCCTTACAGATCTCATTCCAGTGGCGTTTGCTCATCTTGGTCTGCATGGATCCAGCACAGAACGTCACATCATCGGCGTAGTCAGCGCCAAAGGGATCGCCGTCGCCTTTGATCTCCACGTCCTCGATCTCCGCCTCACGTTCTGCGTTTCTGGGCTGCTCACTCATCATGTCGAAGCCACTGAGCTTGTGTCTTCGCCGATGCCGATCAGCGGGGACCATTTTGTCCTCAACCAGCGCCATTACAGCGCACATGGGCACCTCACAGCGCCAACCATCAGTCCCCTTCCTGGTAATGGCCAGGTTCAAATACCGCTGCCATAGCGTCGGGTATTGACCATCCATGCAGCCATGCAGAGCCACCGTGAAGTCCTCATCGTCCATCAGCACGCTGATTTCCCGAGGGCTCAAGTCTTTGTTGTAGGCCTGCTCGAGCTCAAGCTCCTCGAGAATCGTCTGCTTGCGCCGAACAAAGTGTGCCTTCAGCACCCATATCCCTCCGGGCAGCGCATTTTCCTTCGCTTTCTTGTGATGAGGGTTCACCACATAGTCCGGCTGGGCACTGTAGATGACAGCCCGCAACGGGTCCGGCATGCCCGCAAAGTACCGACTCATGTGTTCCTGGCCGGGAATTTCACTGCCCTTCACCCGTGCCACCAACGTGGTGCCGCCATGGCGAGCCATCGAACGCCCAATCACATAGGCTTCGCCCGCGGGCAAGTCACTGCGGACAATCGAGCTGATCTGTTCAGCATCCACCGCGGAAACCCGTCCTCGCAACAGGGAATCGGTGGCCGGATCCGATGATGAGAACACCACCACGGTACCGATGTTCTGAAGCAGGCAGTCCAAGCCCCGATCTCCGGAGACCGAATCTACTTTAGCTCGCAGCGCTGACACACTCTGGGTAGCAATCAGGTTGATATGCCCATAGCCTCGGCAACGATCGAAGAACGTGGTGTCATCGAACAAGCCCCCAGCTGAAGCCCCCTGATCAATATTGACCAGATGCTGGTACTCATCCGCGGCGAAGAAGGTGTAGAACGAATCGCCACAGCCAATGCGTTTGTGATCCCGGAAGCCGGTGATAGCGGAAATCATCCGGATACGCAGAAGCTTGGACACCACGTGCGCGGTGCTGCCAAAGCGGTCAAGAGGCAGGTCAAGCAACAGCACCTTGCGGTCCCGATACAACAGATCCTCCATATTCGGGAGCGGCTCAGCCTGTTGCCCGGCCTCTTTGTTCGGGTCCGGCGAGAACTTCTCTCGCAGAGCCGCGTTTACACTGAACGGAGCAAGCGCAGAGATCAGCCCGGCGGTATGCCAGGTATACTGCTTTTGCACTTCATCCATGCCCGGAGCATCTTCATCCAGCAACTTTGACCCGCCTCGGGCGAGAATACTGAAGCTGTTGGCGATAACCGCCTCAAGCAGCGACTGAAAGTCGGTCGCAAGCGTCGTCCTGCTCATAATGACCGTATCGGCCATCTTTACGAACTCAGCCGGTGCCTGCAGCGCCTCCACAATGTTGGCAAGGGTCGCTTCAGCCCCCATCAGCTGGTACACCTTACGGATGAACCGTGCATCCTTAATGCCCTGAGTGCCCCAGTAAGCCTCTCTCACCCGTGGTGTGATTTCCTCAAGAAAACTGGAGAACTGTTCATCCGACATCCCCTCAATCAGGTTGTAGGGAGTCGCATCGTCGTCGGCTCCCACCACAACCACCCGGTCTGGATGCAGGTCCGCCATATGGCGGTACTCACCTTTTACATCCACCACTATGCCGGCGCAGTACTTCGCGATCATCTGTGCAATTGCCGGGGCCAGGCCATTCGTGGTTTTGCGAGCACCGGTGGCACCCAATACCAGAAGATGGCGATTCGCATCATCAAAGGTAATGACCACAGACTTCTCCATGCCCTCATGAATAGCCGACGGCGCTCCCGCCTCGGTGCAACGTTCGGCATACCGACCGTGCATAGGCTTTGCATTCACACCTTTGAAAACCAGTAGAGGTTCGTTTTTGAGGCTCATAGATGTCTCCTTCAGACCATGGCGGGAAAGCGGTTTGCAGCTCGAAAGCTCACGAGGCACGGGCGTGTCAGTTATGGGTCATCCTCCTCACAGAAAGCCAATAGAGCGCTTTGATTCCTCAGAACCCGGGATATGCTCCGGGCCAATCTGGAACATGACATTGTCCCGAGACTCCCCCACCGACCGGGTAATCGCCTGTTCGAGCTTCAGCTTCATGTCTCGAATGGAACCCTGCGTCAGCTTGTTCAATACCGGCACACTGAGCCGTTCCGGAAAGCGGCGCTCCAGGTTGAACTTTTCAAGCAACTGCCCGTAGAGCTTCTGAGCCACCGCGCGCATCTCACCATTGTTCGGTGCATCGATGTCGTAAGACACCAACCGCGAACGCAGCGCCGGGCGCAGTTTTTCGATGTTGTTGGTGGTGGTGAAGGCGATCAGGTACCGAGTGTTGATTGGTATATCGAGAAACAAATCCCGGAATTGATCCCCGCTGTCACGGTCGAACACCGTATACAGTGGGTGAATCACCGAGGACTCTTCAGTGTCGCGAGCCATACATAGCTCATCGAACAGCACCACGGGCTGACCTTCCTGTGCTTCATCTACCAGGAGAATTTTGGCGATTTTGCCCAGCGTGGCATTCTTCCAACCGCGAGACATACCCGCCAGCTCAAAACGCTCCAGCATCTGGGACACCTTCAGGTCATGAAATGACTGGCCCAGAGCCTTGGCAACAGCCTTTACGTAGGTCGTTTTGCCAACGCCTGGAGGACCCTGAAGGTTGATCACCGGCAGCTGCAATGCAGTCCCTCCAATCAGGGAAATCTTGTAACTCCCGATCAGGTTTGTGGTGACCTCGCGAAAGTTCGGAAACTCCTCCAGCAACTGTCTGAGCGCAACAAGAACCTGCTTCTGAGGCCTGTGCAAGCGTCGTTCCGGTCCATTTTCGACGATGCGCTTGAACAGAGCCTCCATCTCAGGCGACTCTGCGAGAAGAGGATCTAGCATTTTTAGATCCTCGACGGAGACAACATCAAATGCGCGGCGGATCAGGGCGTGTGCAGCTCCCATAAGCTCTCCTTCAGGTCAGTTCAGGCAGGTAGAATCTTGGTGAGTAAAACGCTTAGGTATCAGTTCTTTTCTGCCTCCAGCTCCTCCAGGCGATCCAGATAACTGAGAATCCTCGCAATCCGCTGCACCTCAAACCCTGAAAGCCCATAACGCCCTCCGGCATTGACTGCCCGGATGTAGTGCCCCGCATCCTGAGAACGATCTCTCGCCTCCATCTCGATTTTGTTAGAGGCAACCCCAGGGAAAATCTGGCTTGGCTGCACCAGATCTCCAAGCTGCCGCCGGGCTTGCTTCGCGTTGCTGCGGGTTCGGAGAACAAAAAACAGGACTCCGATCAACCCAACCGCTCCGATGAACCAATGAAACGCCAATCCTAGACCCAGTGACGCAAGCCCCAGAACAGCCGCGACTCCTTTATAAACCGCCGGGAAGGCTTCGTAGGAATCAAACTGATCCTTATACTTTCGATACACATCCGGTTTGTGCAGCTGCTGATTCCAAAGCTCCTCCATGACACCAGTGATGGCGCTCTGGTATTCGGATCTGCTCTTCGGTTGTGAGTCCATATCAGCTTCCTTCTTCAGTTGAGGAGAGTCAGAGGGCCTTAAGCGCCGGCCCGAACTTCTCGAACGATCTGTGCGAGTAACTGGCAATCCGCCAAAGCCCGGTGGGGACGCGTTGGAGTAGCAAGCCTAACCGCAAGATCAAACCGCTTATCGGGCGGAACTGCCTGGTCGAGAGGCATCAGTTTGGCTGGAGGCCGCTTTCCAACAGCCTCGAATAACCGGTCCAGCCACTTCTGGTCCTGCCAGTGGGCGTCTGAGAACACGGGGTGATCCAGCAGCAACTCTTCAGTCGCCTGTACCACTTTCACCACATTGGCGCCTTCGCTACAGCAGATTTCGCGCGACAGACCATGAATCTCCGTTTCTGCATAAGTGTCCCAGTCTTCCCATCCACCAGCTGTATCCGGATTTATCAGTGTTGAATAAGTCAGCTGACCGTTTAGGCTGCACCAGGCGATCTCAATGGGGTAACTGTCTTCACTCAGGCTGCTTGCCTCGATGTCCAGAATGATCATATAGCCGCGCTCATGTAGATGGATTTGCCCAGTCCGAATCGCCAGGCGATTCGGACTGTAAACATCAACAACGTTTAGTTGTTACCGTTGGCAGCATCCAGCAATGGATTACCACTGGAGCCGGTGCGCGTGTTTGTCTTGTAGGCTTTGGCCAACTTTCCTGCGGAATCGAACCGAACAACGGTTGTTTCGTTAATGTTCTGTCCGAAATGAGGAATCTCTGAATAGGGGTAGGACCAAACTTCCCCACTGCTGGAATCTGCAATTTCGGGCGGGTACCCAATGATCTGCTCCACTTCATCACTAGTGTCCCGTCTGGGTAATCCCTTTATTTATTATCAATAACACTCAGCTTTGCTCGCGCCACTGAAGTCATAATCGATTCTGCACTCTTGTGCCAGCGGAAGGGCTTTGCCAGTTTCTCATTATGAGTTTGGATGAAGCGACGAATCGCCTTCTTCAGTTCGCCGACACTGGTAAAAATGCCACGGTACAAAGCGCGGCGTTCCAGTTGACCAAACCAGCCCTCCACGGCATTCAGCCAAGAGGCGCTGGTTGGTGTGAAGTGAAGCTTGAACCGGGGATGTTTTTCCAGCCAGGCTTTCACCTCCGGTGTTTTGTGAGTGGAGCTGTTGT
>NZ_JAJSPB010000005.1:0-192100 GCF_021282325.1 Marinobacter sp. G11 | reverse complement strand
TTGGCCGCTGATCGACGTCAGACTGCACGTTCCGGCATTATCAACCTGCTTTTGACCAAGTGATGGCTCCCGTTAGCGCCGATGGCGCTTTGCGGAGTATACTGGCCTGCAAAGTCACTGATTCAGGAGATTCATTATTAGAAGAACTGTTCCCCGGCTCACCAGGCCACGATTGTCCACTAGAATGGGTTGAATCCTCTTGGGGTAGCTCAGAAGGCTATAATACAAAAAGATCAGCTTTTTGGAGAATGGCTAACAAGATTTCGCAAAGTGTCAACCAGCTTGAAGATAATGAACTATGGGTATCTAAAATAGTATGGTCAAACTTGTATAAAGTTGCCCCAAGTGGTGGTGGGAACCCAAACGACAGTCTATGCGACTTACAGTTTAATGCCTGTAATGACCTTTTAAAGATTGAAGTTGAAGAGTTTCGGCCGAAGTACATCGTATTCTTAACTGGACAAGATTGGTTTAATGGTTTTTTGTCAGAAAATATATCTTTAAATTCTATAACAGATACGAAGTGGGTGGATGCACAAGGGATACTTGAATTGAATGGTTCAGTCTCAAAATTTGTTGTCGCTCAGCATCCTCAAGGTAAGCCTGAATCAGAGTTATTAAAAGAAATAGTTAATGCATTAGCAAAAGTTTAACAAGTGGCTGTTGGCGGACGTACCTACGCTACGCCGCAAAGCCAAGCGTTAATGGCCCGGCATTTGTGAGTTTTTGGCGGGTGCGGTGCAAAGGCCTTGGCACCGGGTTTGGTTGCAACGCTCGTTCACTCTGGTGATCGCCAAGGCCGGAAAATTCGCTGTCTGGTTTGGTTGCCACAATGGCCAGCAGTGTTGGTATTCATGGCGTGCCCCAGTCGTGGGGCCGTCCGTCTTAAACGGTAATCGGGCCGGTAGCCTTTGCGTTCTGGTTCCTTTCGTCATCCGTCGAGTTGGTGCAAGTTGTCCGGGAGAGGGCATGCGGCCTGGGTGTCAGGCTCAACCACGGTGGTGAACGGCCATTAACAAGGCGGTTAACCGGACGCCAAAAGCGTACCGCTTTTGGTTCCCTCCGCTGGCGCTCCGGCGCCGGTTACCTCAGCGTTATACACAAGGAATGTTCATAGATCATGGGAAGGAATCGCGGCCAAGGTGGGTCGATTGAAACAAGGTTGATCAGCCTTTTTGCATCGCTGTTTTTCTCTATCCCAACAGCAGCATTCGTCTGGCTCTGGGTCAATTTGGAGTTGGCCGTCTACTGGGATGGCTTTCTCAGCAGTCGTTACCTCATTTCCTGTATCTTGGTTTTTGCTGTGTTGGCGTTGCTGCTTCCACGACTTTTTCCGTCAATTCTCGGGGGTGTCTGGCGCGGTATAGCCAAGGTTTGGCATTGGTGGGGGTGGTAGTCTTATGTATAACCAATCGTTCAAGTTCGCTACCGGCCTGGCGGCCGTCCGCCGGACGCCTACTACGCTGCGCTCCGCAGGCGCCGCTTAACATTCAGCGTTAGAACTTAAAAAGGAACACCGAGTGAGTGACGTAGTTTTTTATGTTGGTCTTGGAATATTCATCATTGGCGGAATCGGTCTGCTAATTTCGGCTTTTAGAACAGGCATTTTTTGGGGGCTTGCAGTCTTTTTTATTGCACCAGTAGCGCTTATTTACCTGATCGTTCACTGGCAAGACGCTAAAGGCCCGTTCAAGCTACAAGTTTTCGGCGTTCTAATTATCGGGATCTTTGCTTATATGAACGGTGGCGTATCGTCCGTCACAGCCGCAACTTCTGATCTCACCAGTTTAAATTTTTCCGAGCCCGCAAGCTCAAGCTTTTCTAAACCTATGGTGTCCAATCAGAAATTCAGATGTGACGGGAGAACATATTGCTCTCAGATGACATCTTGTGCGGAAGCGACCTATTTTCTGAGGAATTGCCCCAATACGAAAATGGACGGAAATCATGACGGCGTCCCATGCGAGAGGCAGTGGTGCAATTAGCGGGCAGCGGTTCTAACAATCACAGGCACGGCGACGTCTACTACATTGCGGCTTTGCCTTCATTTCGCAGCCGCGCATGCTGTTGGCGTTATGTGTGAGGAGTATGGATGAGTCCTACAGTATTCCGAGAAAAAGGATATCGTTTCTTTTTCTTCTCGCGAGAGGAGTCTCGCATGCATGTTCATGTAGTATCGGGTGATGGCGAGGCAAAATTCTGGCTTGAACCAGATCTTGAGCTGTCCAAAAATTACGGATACAACCGGCAGCAACTGAAAGAAATCGAATTATTGGTGGAGGATCACCGAGATGAGCTTGTCAGCGCTTGGAAACAGCACTTCGGCAGTTGAGGTGACGAACATTTCTGCGCATGGCGTGTGGCTTCTGGCGCACGACCGAGAGTTTTTCATGCCCTACAACAGTTTTCCCTGGTTTAAGGAGCAGCCGGTCAGCGCAATTGTGAACGTTGAGGAACAATCTCCAGGCCACTTCTATTGGCCTGACCTTGATGTCGACCTGACGGAAGAAATTATAGAGCATCCCGAGAGGTTCCCGAACGTCGCTCACAGCACATAACCATCGCAGGCACGGCGACGTCTTTTCCATTGCGGCTTCGCCTCCATTCCGCAACCGCGCGTGCTTCGCGGCGTTATGTGGGGCGTTCGTCTTGACGTACGTACCCAAAGGCGTACACTTGGTGAAAAGTTGAACACACAAGAGGTGCGTCATGACCGGAATCACAGCAACTGAGGCGCGCAGCAACCTTTATCGGTTGATTGACGAGACCGCCGAGTCCCACCAACCAATCGTCATCATGGGTAAGCGGAACAAAGCTGTTCTGGTTTCCGAGGAAGACTGGTCTGCAATTCAGGAAACACTTTACCTGCTCTCCGTACCAGGTATGCGGGAGTCGATTCGTGAGGGGATGGATACCCCTGTAGATGAATGCGATGAGGAGCTGGACTGGTGACATGGAAGTTGGTTTACACCAAGCAAGCCCAGAAAGATGCAAAGAAGTTGGCCTCCAGCGGCCTCAAACCAAAAGCCCAGGAACTGTTAGCGCTGATAGCGGAAGATCCATACCGCAAGCCGCCTCCGATTGAGAAGCTCATTGGTGATCTTTCAGGGGCCTATTCACGCCGCATCAATATTCAGCATCGTCTGGTCTACCAAGTGCTCGAGGAGGAGCGAGTGGTGAAAGTTCTCAGGCTCTGGAGTCACTACGAATAAGGCATAGCCAGGCGCTGTTGCCGGACAAATTTTCCACCGCTTCGCGGCTCCAAAATTGGCGCAAAGCTTCGCGTTTTAGCTGTGATTGTCTCACTCGAAAAGTGATACTATAGTGTCACTAATAATTTGGATCAGGGTGAGCCCATGAAAGTTGAGCTGGTTACGAACCTCAAGCGCCAAGCCACAAAGATTCTGGCAGATCTGCACCTGACTAAAGAGCCGATACTGATCACGGAGCACGGTCAGCCATCCGCATACCTTGTTGATGTGCAAGATTACGAGTTTATGCAGCGCCGACTTGAGCTGCTTGAGGGGCTCTCACGAGGAGAGCTGGCTGTACTTGAGGGAAGAACGTACAGTCAAAGTGAGGCCAGGGAGAAAATGAGTAAATGGCTGAAGTAATCTGGACGGAGCCCGCCCTTCAAGAACTGGATGCGATCGCTGAGTACATTGCTCTGGATAATCCTGCAGCCGCAAGTCACCTGGTCCAAGAAGTTTTCGATAAGACCGGGCGTTTGGAAGATTTCCCCCAATCCGGACGGATTCCTCCAGAGCTCCCTGATTCAGTATACAGGGAGGTAGTGGTTCCTCCGTGTCGCATTTTTTATCGTGAGGATGATAAGCGAGTTCTCATTCTCTATGTCATGCGAGAGGAGCGACAGCTTCGGGCGTACATGCTTGGGAACAGCTAACCAGGCGCGGCACTCGGATGCCTTTTTCTCCGCTTCGCTAGGTCAAAGTCACCGGTGCGCCAGCACACTGCTGAGCCAGACCTTTCAGCGCCCCTTAAACAAAGACCCTAACAACCCCCGCAAAATGCTCCGGGTCATCTCCCGCCCTGCGGTGCGGGCCACGCTTTTTGCCATGGTTTCAAAAACGCCCTGGCGCGACGATGTTCTTGCTCGCGCCGGGGCTTTTCGTTTGCTGGTTGGCGCTTTGTACATCCGGCTGTCATCAAGCGCTGCCTGTTCGGCTTCCCTGGCGGCTTGTTCGGCTCGTTCTTTCAGTTTCTCGTAGGCCGATTCGCGGTCAATGGTGGTGTTGTACCTTGGGCCAAACTCGCTGGCATTGATGATTTGCCTGCGTTCTTCGGCCGTGGCCGGGCCCAGGCGGGAGGAGGGCGGTCGGATCAGGGTCTGGTCCACTATCGATGGCATGCCTTTGGCGTCCAGGGTGGATACCAGGGCTTCGCCGATACCCAGTTCGGTGATGACTTTTTCAGTATCCAGATTCGGGTTTTGCCGGAAGGTGGAGGCGGCAGAACGAACGGTTTTCTGGTCTCGGGGGGTAAAGGCTCTGAGTGCGTGTTGTACCCGGTTGCCCAGCTGGCCCAGCACGGTGTCCGGGATGTCTGTGGGGTTTTGGGAGACAAAATAAACGCCTACTCCCTTGGAGCGGATCAGCCGTACCACCTGTTCAACTTTCTGTAGAAGTGCTTTCGGGGCATCATCAAACAGCAGGTGCGCTTCGTCGAAAAAGAACACGAGTTTGGGTTTGTCGGGGTCGCCCACTTCCGGTAACTCTTCAAACAATTCGGCAAGCAACCAGAGCAGTATGGTGGCATACAGTCGTGGGCGTTGGATCAACTGGTCTGCTGCCAGCAGGTTAATGTGCCCGTGGCCTGCTGCGTCGCAACGCATGAGGTCGGCCAGTTCCAGTGCGGGTTCACCGAAAAACCGGTCTCCGCCTTCTTGCTCAAGTTGAAGTAACCGGCGCTGTATGGCGCCCACAGAGGATTTGCTGACGTTGCCGTAGATTGCCGTAAGCTCTTGTGACTGTTCGGCCACAAAGGTCATCAGGGCTCGCAGGTCTTTCAGGTCCAGCAGGGCCATGCCGTGCTCGTCCGCCACTTTGAATGCGATGTTCAGAACGCCCTCCTGGGTGTCGTTGAGTTCCAGCAGGCGAGACAGTAAAAGTGGCCCCATATCTGAAATGGTGGCCCGCATGGGGTGGCCTTCGGCGCCGAAGACATCCCAGAAAACCGTGGGGAAACCATGGAAGGTGTAGGGTTCAAGGCCGATCTTCTCCGCACGCTTGAGCAGCGCAGGCTTGGGCGTGCCGGGCTGGGAGATGCCAGACAAGTCGCCTTTTACATCGGCCATGAACACCGGCACACCCTGGGCGGAAAAACCTTCCGCCAGAATCTGCAGGGTGACGGTTTTGCCGGTACCTGTGGCGCCGGCAATCAGGCCATGACGGTTAGCACGGCTTAGCAGCAGGCTCTGAACGTGACTGCCATTGCCTATGAATACGAAATTTTCCGGCACCGGGTGCACCTCGTTGGTTATTGGACAAATTTGTTGGCGGTAATAAGGCAAGCTTAGCTTAAGATGTGTTTGTTGATGGAGGTACAAGAACTATCAGTATGGTCGATAAATGGAGTACACGGCGGAAGGGCGATTATGAGCTCCGGCTGACTCGTACGGTGAACACGCCCGGACGGCATTCGGTTGAGCTGTATCTTTTTATCCCGCCAGAAACCACGCTTTCTGCCAGAACGCTTTCAGAGCAGCAGTTCTTCTTCGGCTCTGTTGCCCACAGTTTTGGGTTGATGGGTTTGCAGGGTGGCGACAGGGCCGTCAAGAATGATGAGTCCTTTGCCCTGTTATCCCCGTACTTCGAGATTGCCAACAGTTCCTGGTTGCTTCGGTACAAGGCGTCCATGGGTCGGTTGCGAGGGCAATTGAACAATACCGACACGCCGGGCGAGACCATTGCGCGTGCCTTGCGACTCAGCCAGGCTTTCGCGCAACGCATGCGAGAGACTCAGCCCTCGCGGGACCGCCAGAAGCGGTATCTGCGCCAGATGGACATTTACTTTTCCTGGTTCGTGGAGCAGTTCTTTCTTGAATGCATGACCCGCGAAAGCTTTTCCGCACTGGACGAGGCGCTCCGCCAGAGCATTACGGATTTTCTCCAGCAGGAGCGAACCCATCGTAAAGAGCAGGATTACCTGCGTGATTTTCTGGGCACGCCTACCGCGCTTTGGAATCGAATGAGCCTCTACGACCGGTTACTGGAGTACCCCATCTCGCTGCGGCCAAAGGTTGCCGAACTCGGCTCCGGTACACGCAAGCTGGTGAAGGCTGCCACCACAATGTTCATCATGTCGATACTGACCTACATGCTGTTTAACGTGCGCAATGCCAGCGAAACGCTTTCCATCACGTTGTTGCTGGTTATCGCGCTGATGTACGGCGTTCGTGACATGGTGCGCGAAGACATGATCAACGTGATTACCCGCCGGTTACGCCGGGGCAAGCCCCGTTGGCGGATTCGCCTGCGAATGCCTTACACCAGGCAGCAGGTGGCCAGGCAGCTGGTGTGGGTGGATTATCGGAATCTCCAGGAGTTGCCGCAGGTGGTCGCCAGTGCCGTCGGACGCTCGGCCAACAACGATGATGCACAAGTTATCTGTTACCGCTCACTGCTCAAACCGGACAAAGACACGCTGGAACACGATGAAATCAGGGAGCGTATAACGCTGGATTTCGAAGCTCTGTGTGAAATGATCAAGGTAAGCCGGGATCGACTGTATGTGTGTGAGGAGGATGAGGAGTCCGGGTTTTCGGTACAGGTTCATCCGATCGAGAGGCAGCAGGACTTCCATTTATTGCTGGTGTCTGAGCAGCCGGGGCAGGGTCACTCAGCGGCCCAGCTGTGGCGCCTGCGGCTGGGTAACAGCGGCATTGTGCAGAGCAAAAGCAAGGATCCAAACTGGCCCAGCCCTGAAGAGCAGATGAAGCGCAGTTGGTGGGATCGGATAACGGCTGTGTTCAAGAAAAACTAGGTTGCGAAATCCCGGGCGGTGCCTGTGCGTTATCGCAGCCGAAATACCGCGTGCCCGCCGTCGTGCCGAAACAGGGCTGAGGCGGGTGTCCAGCCCAGGCTTGAGTTTGGTGGCATCAAAGCTGAGTACGTCGATCACCACTTCCGGGGCACTCGGGTCGCCCACCTACAGGATGGCTTCGCCGGCCTGGATCACACCTTCATTCCGGTGTAAGCCATTGTTTGTAGGGCCGAGTATAGTTCATGGGTGCTTTCCTGTGCCGGGTTCAGTTACAGTCATGCCACGCATCTTTCAACGTAAAGGGGAGAAACAACTGATGAGCGATCCGACCTACACGCCACCGAAAGTCTGGAAATGGGAGCAGGGTAACGGCGGCAGGTTTGCCAGCATCAACCGCCCGATTGCCGGTGCCACACACGATAAAGACCTGCCGGTGGGCGAGCATCCGTTCCAGCTGTATTCCCTGGCAACGCCCAACGGCGTTAAAGCCACCATCATGTTTGAGGAATTGCTGGAGAAAGGCATCAAGGAAGCGGAATACGATGCCTGGCTGATCCAGATTATGGAAGGTGACCAGTTCAGTAGCGGTTTTGTGGAGGTTAACCCCAACTCCAAGATCCCCGCGTTACTGGATCGCAGTGAAGACCCGGCCGTGCGGGTATTCGAATCCGGTTCTATCCTGTTCTATCTGGCGGAGAAGTTTGGTGCCTTCCTGCCAACGGACCGTGCCCGGCGTGCAGAAACCATGAACTGGCTGTTCTGGCAGATGGCCAGCGCACCGATTCTGGGTGGTGGATTCGGGCATTTCTATGCCTATGCCCCGGAAAAATACGAGTACCCCATCAACCGCTACACCATGGAGGTGAAGCGCCAGCTGGATGTGCTGGATCGGCAGCTGGCGGATAACCAGTACATCGCCGGTGACGAGTACACCATCGCCGATATGGCGGTGTGGCCCTGGTATGGCTCGCTGGTGAAGAATACCGTGTATGAGGCCGCCGAATTCCTGGAAGCCCATACTTATACTAACGTACTGCGCTGGACGAATGAACTGGCCAAGCGCCCGGCAGTGCAGCGTGGCCGCATGGTGAACCGTGCCTGGGGCGAGTTGTCCTCCCAGCTGCACGAGCGCCACGATGCGAGCGATTTTGACTTACGCACCCAGGATAAACTCGAAGGCAAGCAATCTTAAGGAGCAAGAATGGCTGTACCTGCGGCGTTAACCGAGGACCAGATTTACCACCGCTGTCCGCCTGAAAAGCTGGATTTCGACACCACGGATGCACTGGAAGACCTGGAATTGCCGTTCGGGCAGGACCGGGTGCTCCGGGCACTGGAGTTCGGAGCCAGTATGGCCGCCAGTGGCTTCAACCTGTTTGTGCTGGGCCCCTCGGGCGCCGGCAAGCATGAACTGGTAAAGCGTTTTCTGGCCACCCACGCCGCAGGCAAGCCGGTGCCGTGTGACTGGTGCCATGTTTTTAACTTTCAGCAGTCAGACAAACCTGGCGCTATCGAGTTGCCGCCGGGCGAGGGTCGCAAGTTCAAAAGCGACATGAACGACCTGGCCAACGAGCTGAAAACGGCTATTCCCGCTACCTTCGAGAGCGAGGAATACCAGGCCCGGATTCAGGAGCTTCAGGAAGAGGTCACCCGGCGGCAGCAAAAAGGCCTGTTTGCCATCCAGGAAGAGGCAAACGCCAACAATATTGCCATGATCACCACGCCGGCCGGCTTTACCTTTGCGCCCATGCGCAATGGCGAAGTCATCGAGCCCGAGGAATACAAGAAATTCTCTGATGAAGAGAAGGAGCTTGTCGAAGCCAAGGTGGAAGACCTGCAGAAGAAGCTGCAGCAGGCGATTCAGCAGGTTCCCCGGTTGCGCAAGGAAGTGCGGGAACGGATACATCAGCTCAATGAAGAGATGGTGCAGCTCACGCTTGGCGGCCCCATTGGCGAACTGCGTGAGAAATGGAGCCATGTTCCGGCGGTGGTCGCCCACCTGGATTCGGTGCGGGAAGACGTGGCGGAGCACGCTGAGGCCTTCCAGGATAACGAGAACGGTGCGCCTGCCGGGTTGCTGAACCGGTATCGGGTGAACCTGCTGGTCGACAATGCAGAAACCCGGGGCGCACCGGTGGTCTATGAAGACCTGCCCAACCATCAACACCTGACCGGGCAGATCGAACACCGGGCCCACCAGGGCAACCTGTACACAGATTTCACCCTGATCCGTGCCGGCTCTTTGCACCGGGCTAATGGTGGTTACCTGATCCTGGATGCCCGCCGCATCCTCACCCAGCCACTGGCCTGGGAGAGCCTGAAGCGGATTCTGTTCTCCGGTGAAATCCGCATTGAGTCGCTGGAGCGTTTGTATGGCCTGGCGACCACCGTCAGCCAGCAGCCAGAGCCGATCCCCCTGAACGTGAAGGTGGTTCTGGTGGGTGACCGGATGTTGTATTACCTGTTGTCCCACTACGACCCGGATTTCCTGGACCTGTTCAAGGTGGAAGCCGATTTTGAAGACGACCTGGACCGAGACGACCAGAGCTATCCGCTGTATGCCCGGGTGATTGCCACCATGGCGCGGTCGTCAGGTATCCGTGCGCTGGACCGTGCGGCCGTGGCCCGGGTAATCGAGCACGCCAGCCGGCTGGCCAGTGACCAGAAAAAACTCACCGCCCATGACCGGGTGTTGAAGGACCTGCTCAGCGAGGCCGACCACTGGGCTTCCCAGGCCGGCAGCGCCCGCATTGAAGTGGTTCACGTGCAGCAGGCCATTGATGAGCGGGAATACCGGGCCAGCCGTATCCGTGAGCGCAGCCTGGAGCAGATTCGCCGGGGCGTGATGATGATTGCCACCGAAGGCGAACAGGCAGCACAGATCAATGGGCTGTCGGTTCTGCAGATTGGCGCTACCCGCTTCGGCCAGCCCACCCGCATAACCGCGACGGCCCGCCCCGGCAAAGGCCAGGTGGTGGATATCGAGCGGGAAGCCAAGCTTGGCGGGCCCATTCACAGCAAGGCGGTGATGATCCTGTCCCGCTTCCTGGCCAACCGCTATGCGCCGATGGGTGAGTTGTCGCTGTCGGCCAGCCTGGCTTTTGAGCAGTCTTACGGTGGTGTGGAGGGGGATTCGGCGTCGGTGGCGGAAACCTGCGTGTTGCTGTCGGCGATTACCGGCGTTCCCCTGAAGCAATCACTGGCCGTAACCGGTTCCATGAACCAGCACGGCGAGGTTCAGGCCGTGGGCGGTGTAAACGAAAAAATCGAAGGCTTCTTCAATGTGTGCACACAGGCCAAGGGCGTCAACGGCCATGGCGCCCTGTTGCCGGCCAGCAACGTGGAACACCTGATGCTCAATGAACAGGTTCGTGACGCCGTGCGGGAAGGACGGTTCACTATCTATCCGCTCAGCCACATCGACCAGGCCATTGAGCTGATGACCGGTATGGAAGCCGGTGTTCCCGATGCTGATGGCGTTTACCCGGAGAACACGTTCAACCGGCTGGTGGCGGATCGGCTGGCGGAGTTTGCCGAAGTTGGCAAGAAGAAAGGCGACGGCAAGGAGAACGGCAACGGAGGCAATGGCAATGGCAACAACAGCGACGACTGACAAACCGGACGCACCAGCGGGCCGGGTATTGATCTTGCTGGATGGCTCGCGCCTGAGCCTTGCCGCGCTGGAAGCCGCCGCAGAGATTGCTTCGGCCCGTAATGCAGAGGTTCTGGGCATCTTTGTGGAAGAAGTTAACCTGCTGCGCACGGCGGGGTACGGCTTTGCCCGGGAAGTGGGCGGCAGTTCCGGCCTGGCCCGCCCGTTGGATTCAGCTGCAATCGAGGCCCGCATGCAGGCACTGGCCGAGGCGGCCCGCCGTTCATTACAACAGGCGATGGCTCGTCGCGGCCTGGCCCAGACCCTGAAGCTGTGCCGGGGCCGTGTAGCGGAAGAGGTTCTGAACCTGGTGCAGCCGCAAGACCTGGTGGTGTTGGGTCGGGTTGGCTGGTCCGGTATTCCCGGAGCCCGCCTGGGTTCAACGGCCCGGGTTCTGCTTCGGCAGGCGCCGGGCGATGTGCTTCTGTGGGCGGAGCCCCGAGTGCAGCGCCAGAACCGCGTGGTGGTTCTGCTCAACCATGACCAGGGTGCCAATCACCGGGCAGTGCTTGTGGGGGCCGAGCTGGCGCGGCGCAGTCATCAACCGTTGAGCGTGTTACTGCGTACCGGTTCCGAGATAGATCAGTCGGTAGCCGAAGATATCCTGGCGTACCTGCAGAGTGAGGGCATTGCGGCGCGGGTTCGGCAGATACCGGCCGCCAGTGCCGGTGCTGCCGTGCGGGCCATGCAGGAGGAGGGGGCCAGCCAGCTGGTGGTCAGCCGCAGCTGCAGCCTGTTCGCCGATCAGGGCGCGGAAGCCCTGTTGTCGGCCCTGAACCTGCCGGTTACGGTAACGCCCTGACCGGATGTGCGGCGCTCAGGCAATCTTGCGATTGCCGGCGTCGTTCAGTACCTGTTCGATTTCCTCGGATTCCATGGTTTCCCGCTCCATCACCGCCTTGGCCAGGGCATCCAGTTCTTTGCGGTGCTCAGTCAGAAAGGCGACGGTAAAACGCTCCAGGTCCATCAGCTGGGTCTGGATTTCGGAATCGATCATTTCGGCAAGCTTTTCGCTGTATTCCCGGGGTGCGCCCATTTCGCGGCCGAGGAATACATGCTCTTCACCAATGCCAAGCCCCAGGGGCCCCACCTTTTCGCTCATACCCCACTGGCCGATCATCCGGCGCAACAGTTTGGTGGCTTCTTTCAGGTCGTTCTGGGCACCGGTGCTGACTTCCCCGTAAATGATTTTCTCCGCAGAGCGGCCACCCAGCATCACTTTGATGCGATCCCGAAGGTAGCTTTCGGTGTAGTTGTATTTGTCTTCCCGGGGAGTCTGTTCAGTAACGCCCATGGCCATGCCATGGGGGATGATGGTCACCTTGGTAAGCGGGTCGGCTTTGGGCATGTAATACGCCATCAGCGCGTGGCCACATTCGTGGTAGGCCACCACTTCACGTTCCTCCGGGGTCAGCTGGGCGTCCCGCTCTTCGCCCAGGATGGTTCTGTCGCGGGCTACTTCGAAGCAGTGCGCGGTGACCTCATCCCGGTTTTCCCGGGCTGCGGTCAGGGCCGCTTCGTTCACCAGGTTCTTCAGGTCCGCGCCGGAAAATCCGGTGGTGCGGGCGGCCAGTTGTGCCAGATTTACGTCGCCGGCCAGGGGCACCTTGCGCACGTGGACTTTCAGGATGGCTTCCCGGGCATCTTTGTGGGGGCGGTCCAGGGTGATTTTCCGGTCAAACCGCCCGGGGCGCAGCAGGGCGCTGTCGAGCACATCCGGACGGTTGGTCGCTGCCAGCACCAGGACGTTCTCGTGGGCCTCGAAACCGTCCATTTCGGTCAGGATCTGGTTCAGGGTCTGCTCCCGCTCATCATGGCCGCCACCGAGGCCTGCACCCCGGGAGCGACCGATGGCGTCCAGTTCGTCGATAAAGATCAGGGCAGGGGCTTCCTTGCGGGCGTTCTGGAACATATCCCGCACCCGGGCGGCACCCACGCCCACGAACATCTCGATGAATTCCGAGGCACTGATGCTGAAGAACGGCACTTCGGCTTCGCCGGCAATGGCCCGGGCCAGCAGGGTTTTACCGGTGCCGGGCGGGCCCACCAGCAATACGCCCTTGGGCATAACGGCGCCCAGCCGGCGGTATTTCTCCGGGGTTTTCAGGAAGTTGATAATCTCGGAGATGTCCCGCTTGGCCGACTCGATGCCTGCTACGTCATCCAGCGTGGTGGTGGAGGCTTCCTTGCGGGCCCTGCGGGCCTTTGACTTGGCATAGTCGAAGGGGCTGTTGCCGTCGGTCATGCGTTTCTGGGCCGCGCCCCAGAACCAGAACATCAGTGCCAGCAGCAATATCCAGGGCAGGAACCCGAGAATCAGCTCCTGCCACCAGGGCCTGCCAGAGCGGGCTCCGCGAATGGTGACTTCCTGCCGTTCCAGCAAGGCCAGCAGCTCCGTGTCTTCAACTGGCGGGCGCACGGTGATAAAGCTGCGCGACGCCGGGCCGGTATCAGAGCTTAACTGGCTGCTGCCGGAGTCTGTAAACTGGCCACGGATTTCCTCGTTTTGCAGAGTCACTTCCGAGACCTGGCCACTCAACACGGCTTCCTTGAACTCGGAGTAGGCCAGTTCCTGTTGTTGCGGCTGGCCGCTGTCCTGTAGCCACAGGAACATCAGGAAGATGGCCGCGCTTAACCATAAAAATGACAGCTGGTTAGGTGCGGCCGGTGGTGGCGTCTGGTCTTGTCCTTGCTTTTCAGGTTCCATTACTACGTTCCTGTCTGATTAGAAGCCCATGGCGGATGAAGTGCTTCGCCTGGGGTCGGCGCCGCCAAACAGGGTGCCGTCTTCGCCGATCATGATGCTTTGAATGGCGCCCATGGCGGTACTGGTATTCACCACATGGCCCCGGGACTCAAGCAATTCGATAGTGTCCTGGCTGATACCCTGTTCGATGCGAATCTCATCTGGCAGCCACTGATGGTGCATGCGCGGGGCGCTGACGGCGGTCTGTATGTTCATATTATGGTCGATCACATTCATCACTACCTGCAAGGTGGTGGTGATAATACGAGAGCCGCCCGGGCTGCCGGTGACCAGAACATTCTTGCCGTCTTTACGCACGATAGTGGGCGACATGGAGCTGAGCATACGCTTGCCCGGTTCAATCTTGTTGGCTTCGCCACCAATCAGGCCGTAGGCGTTGGCAGCGCCCGGCTTGGCGCTGAAGTCGTCCATTTCATTGTTCAGCAGAAAGCCTGCGCCGGCCACGGTGATGCCGGAGCCGTAGCTGAAATTGATGGTGTATGTGTTGGATACGGCATTGCCCCAACGGTCCACCACCGAGAAGTGGGTGGTTTCCGGGCTTTCAAATACCGCGGGCTGGCCGGGCTTGATCTCGAGGGACGGGCGGGCCTTGTCCGGGGCAATGCCTTTGCGCAGTTCTGCGGCGTAGTCTTTGCTGGTCAGCCCGGCCAGGGGCACCTCCACAAAGTCCGTGTCGCCCAGGTATTCGGCCCGGTCGGCGTAGGCCAGCTTCATGGCTTCTGCCATGTGGTGCAGGGTGTTGGCGGAGTTGTGCCCCCATTCGCCAATGGGGAAGTGCTCAAGAATATTCAGGATCTGGACGATGTGGGTGCCGCCGGAAGAGGGCGGTGACATGGAGAAAATATCGTATCCCCGGTAATTACCCTGCACCGGCTGGCGGACCGCGGGCTGATAGCTGGCCAGGTCTTCCAGGGTAATCAGCCCTTCGCCGCGCTGCATTTCTTCCACAATCAGCCGGGCGGTTTCGCCCTGGTAAAAGCCCTCGATGCCCTGATCAGCAATGCGTTGAAGGGTAGCGGCCAGCTCCGGCTGCCTGAACGTTTCCCCCGGCTGCGGTGCGGAGCCGTCTTCCTTATAGAAGGTATCGCGGGTGGCGGGCCAGCGTTGCAGGCGATCCCGCGCCTGTTCCAGCCCCTCGGTAAACCGGTGTGGAACCACAAAGCCGTCCCTGGCCAGGCGAATGGCCGGCGCCAGGGCTTCTTTCAGCGACAGGGTGCCATGGCGTTCAAGGGCCATGGCCAGGCCAGCCACGGTGCCGGGAACGCCCGCGGCTTTATGGCTGAACCGGCTGCGCTCGTTCACCACATTGCCGTCTTCATCCTGGAACATGGTTTCGGTAGCGGCCGCCGGCGCGGTTTCCCGGTAGTCGATGGCTTCCGGTGCGGAGCCATCGCCCGGTGCGTAGAGCAGAAAGCCGCCACCACCGATGTTGCCGGAGCGGGGCTGGGTGACAGCCAGGGCAAAGCCGGCGGTTACCGCAGCATCTGCGGCGTTACCACCGTTCTTGAGAACCTGCAGGGCCACTTCCGAGGCCAGTGTGTGGCTGGTGGCCACCATGCCCTGGGTGCCTTGAACGGGATGAAAGCGCTCGCCTTCCAGAATGGCCTGGTTGCTGGCTGCCGCAGCAGTGGTTGCAACTGCGAACAAGCTTGCGGCTGTAAGGCGCCACAGGCCCCTCAGAGGGATTTTCTTTAAAAGGCTGTGGTTGACTCTGTCCATGCGCTCACTCCTCGTTTCTGGCTTTCAGATAGGCTATCATAGCCGGTCATTTTTAACGGTGCGTTCCGATCGTTTGCCGCAAACTTTGTTTTGCCGGTTCCCTGTCGCACCCGCTTTCCCGGATTCAAGTTAAGGAAAGGCTTCATGGAGCATACCTATCGTCTTGTTATTTCCTGCCCGGACCGGGTAGGGATTGTTGCCAAGGTGAGTAATTTCCTGTCCACCTACAATGGCTGGATTACCGAGGCGAGCCACCACTCAGATACCCAGTCCGGCTGGTTCTTCATGCGGCACGAGATCAAGGCCGAATCGATTCCGTTCGGGCTGGACCAGTTCCGCGCAGCCTTCGAACCGATTGCCCGCGAGTTCAACATGAACTGGCACATTGCCGATTCTGCCCGCCCCAAGCGGGTGATCCTGATGTGCAGCAAGGAATCCCACTGCCTGGCCGACCTGTTACACCGCTGGCACAGCAAGGAACTCAACTGCGAAATCGTGGCGGTTATCTCGAACCACGATGACCTGCGCCGGATGGTGGAATGGCATGACATTCCCTACCACCACGTGCCGGTGAGCAAGGAAAACAAGGCCGAAGCCTTTGCCCACATTGAAGAGCTGTTCGCACAGTACGAAACCGATGTGGTGGTTCTGGCCCGTTACATGCAAATCCTGCCGGCTGCCCTTTGTGAAAAGTATGCGGGCAAGGTGATCAATATCCACCACAGCTTCCTGCCGTCTTTCGCTGGTGCCCGGCCATACCACCAGGCTTATAGCCGTGGTGTGAAGCTGATTGGTGCAACCTGCCACTACGTAACCCAGGATCTTGATGAAGGCCCGATCATCGAGCAGGACGTTATTCGTATCAGCCATCGCGACTCCATCGAAGACATGGTTCGCCTGGGTAAGGATGTTGAGAAGAACGTACTGGCCCGCGGGCTCCGGTCGCATGTTGAAGACCGCGTGATTACCTATGAAAACAAGACCGTAGTGTTTGATTAAGGCTTTACCACAGTTGCCCCGGCGAGGGGTGGACTGTGGTATGCTTGGCGGCTTGTTGAAGAATAAATGTGGGTGCGGAAAAAGGCCCCGTAACGACTTCCAGATAACGCAAAGGAACCTTTCTCGATGGGTGAGTTAGCCAAAGAGATCCTGCCGGTCAATATTGAAGACGAATTGAAACAGTCCTACCTCGATTACGCCATGAGCGTTATCGTTGGCCGGGCCCTGCCGGATGTGCGCGACGGCCTCAAACCGGTGCACCGGCGGGTTCTGTTCGCCATGTCCGAGCTGGGTAACGACTGGAACAAGGCGTACAAGAAGTCTGCCCGTGTGGTGGGTGACGTTATCGGTAAATACCACCCCCATGGCGACTCTGCGGTATACGACACCATCGTTCGTATGGCTCAGCCGTTTTCGCTGCGCTACCCGCTGGTTGATGGCCAGGGTAACTTCGGTTCCATCGACGGCGACAACGCGGCCGCCATGCGTTACACCGAAATCCGCATGGAGAAGATGGCGCACTCGCTGCTGGCGGACCTGGAAAAGGAAACGGTCGACTACGTAGACAACTACGACGGCACCGAGCGTATTCCGGAAGTCCTGCCCACCCGCGTACCGAACCTGCTGGTGAACGGCTCCTCCGGTATCGCCGTGGGTATGGCCACCAACATTCCGCCCCACAACCTGACCGAAGTTGTTAACGGCTGTCTGGCGCTGATTGATAACCCGGACCTGACCATCGATGAACTGATGGAATACATTCCGGGCCCGGATTTCCCGACCCAGGGCATCATTAACGGCCGTGCCGGCATTGTCGAGGCCTACCGCACCGGTCGTGGTCGTATCTATATCCGTGCCCGTCACGAGATCGAGCACGACAACAAGACCAACCGCGATGCGATCATCATCACCGAGCTGCCTTACCAGCTGAACAAGGCGAAGCTGATCGAAAAGATCGCCGAACTGGTCAAGGAAAAACGCCTTGAGGGCATCACCGAGCTGCGTGACGAGTCCAACAAGGAAGGTATCCGGGTTGTTATCGAACTGCGCCGTGGTGAAAACCCGGAAGTGGTGGTGAACAACCTTTTTGCTCACACCCAGCTGCAGACGGTGTTCGGCATCAATATGGTTGCGCTGCTGAACGGCGAGCCGAAGATCCTGAACCTGAAGCAGATGCTCGACGCCTTCGTGCGCCACCGTCGCGAAGTGGTTACCCGCCGGACCATCTATGAGCTGCGCAAAGCCCGTGAGCGTGGTCACATCCTGGAAGGCCTGACCGTAGCCCTGGCCAACATCGACGAGATGATCGAACTGATCAAGGCTTCTCCGAGCTCTGTTGAAGCCAAGGAAAAGCTGATGTCCAAGGGCTGGGCGCCCGGCGACGTCCTGGCCATGCTGGAACGTGCTGGTGAAGACGCCTGCCGCCCGGATGACCTGCCGGAATTCTACGGCCTGCGCGATGGCCTGTACTACCTGTCACCGGAGCAGACCCAGGCGATCCTGGATATGCGCCTGCACCGCCTGACCGGCCTGGAAACCGAAAAGCTCCAGAACGAGTACAAGGAAATCCTCGAGAAGATTGCCGGCCTGCTGGAAATCCTGGGTGATCCGGACCGCCTGATGCAGGTTATCCGTGAAGAACTGGAAGCCGTGGTGTCCGAGTTTGGTGACGAGCGCCGTACCGAAATCACCAGTTCCCAGCGTGACCTGACCATCGCAGACCTGATTGACGAAGAAGACCTGGTGGTTACCATTTCCCACAGCGGTTATGCCAAGACCCAGGCGGTTGAAGATTACCAGGCCCAGCGCCGTGGCGGTCGCGGTAAGGCCGCTACCTCGATGAAAGATGAAGACTTTATCGAGAAGCTGCTGGTCGCCAACTCCCACGATACCATTCTGTGCTTCTCCGACCGCGGTAAGGTGTACTGGCTGCGAGTGTTCGAGATTCCCCGTGGCAGCCGTGGTTCCCGTGGTCGCCCGATGGTCAATATCCTGCCGCTGGACGAAGGTGAGCGTATTACCACCTTCCTGCCAGTGCGTGATTATCCGGAAGACCAGTTTGTACTGATGGCCACCTCTGCCGGTGTGGTCAAGAAGACCCCGCTGCCGAACTTCTCCCGTCCGCGCAGTAGTGGCCTGATTGCCCTGAACCTGGACGAAGGCGATACCCTGATTGGTGCAGCCATCACTGACGGTTCCGCCGAGGTAATGCTGTTCTCGACTGCCGGCAAAGCGGTGCGGTTCCGCGAGGACCAGGTGCGGCCCATGAGCCGGACTGCCCGTGGTGTGCGCGGTATCAAGATGCCGGAAGGCCACCATGTGGTGTCGCTGATTATTCCGCAGGACGGCGGCGTAATTCTCACCGCCAGTGAACACGGTTACGGCAAGCGTACCGCCATCGACGAATTCCCGGCCTACAGCCGTGGCAGTCAGGGCGTTATCGCCATGCAGTGCTCCGAGCGTAACGGCAACCTGGTAACCGCCCTGCAGCTGTTCGAAGGCGACGAGATGATGCTGATTTCGGACAAGGGCACGCTGGTGCGTACCCGTACCGATGAGGTCTCTGTACTCAGCCGGAACACCCAGGGTGTGCGCCTGATTCGCCTGGCGCAGGAAGACGAGCGCCTGGTGGGTGTTGAGCGGATTGCAGAATCTGATGATGACGATGCCGATGCGGAAGATACCGATGCGGGCGTTGACGTAGACGTTGAAGGCGAGGAAACCGAAGAATGAGCAGGGCGTTTAATTTCTGTGCGGGTCCGGCCACCTTGCCGGAGGCTGTGCTGAAGCAGGCTCAGAGCGAAATGCTCGACTGGCGCGGCACCGGCATGTCGGTGATGGAGATGAGTCACCGCAGTGACGAGTTTGTGGCGATTGCCGAAACGGCTGAAAAAGACCTTCGGGAACTTGCAGGAATATCAGACGATTACGCCGTACTCTTCATGCAAGGTGGAGCTTCCAGCCAGTTCTCTACCATCCCGCTGAACCTGCTCGGTGAAAAGACCTCTGCCGATTATGTGAACACCGGTATCTGGTCCAAGAAAGCCATCGCAGAGGCCAGCCGTTACGGCAATGTGAATGTGGTGGCCAGCTCTGAAGACAGCGGTTTTACCACCATTCCGGACCAGGCGGTATGGACTACGAATGCCGATGCGGCGTACCTGCATTACACGCCGAACGAAACCATTGGTGGCCTGGAATACGATTTCATTCCGGACAGCGGCAAGGTGCCGCTGGTGGCGGACATGTCTTCCACCATGCTGTCGCGCCCGGTAGACATCAACAAGTTCGGGCTGATTTACGCCGGCGCCCAGAAGAACATCGGGCCGTCTGGCCTGGTGGTTGTGATTATCCGCAAGGACCTTCTGGGCAAGGCACGCAAGGAAACGCCGACGATGATGAACTATCAGGTCATCGCCGATAACGATTCTATGTACAACACGCCGGCGACCTATTCCTGGTACCTGTCCGGCCTGGTGTTCAAGTGGCTGAAAGAGCAGGGCGGCGTGAAGGCGATGGGCGAGTTGAATGCCCGCAAGGCGAAGAAGCTGTACGACTTCATTGATACCAATGATTTCTATGCCAACCCGATCGAACCGCGTTTCCGTTCCTGGATGAACGTGCCGTTCACCCTGGCAGACGATGCTCTCAACGGTGAGTTCCTTAAAGGTGCTGAAGCCCGGCACCTGCTGAACCTGCAGGGCCATCGTTCGGTAGGCGGCATGCGAGCCAGCATCTACAACGCCATGCCGGAAGAGGGTGTGGATGCGTTGATTGCCTACATGGCGGAATTTGCGAAGGAGCGGGGCTGATCATGACGGACGAGAAGACCCGTCTGGGTGAGCTGCGGGATGAAATAGACAGCCTTGATCAGCAGATCATGAAGCTGATCAGCGCCCGTGCCAAATGCGCCCAGGAAGTGGCCAGCGTGAAGATGGCAGCCAATCCGGGGCAGGATGTGTTCTTCTACCGTCCGGAGCGGGAAGCCCAGGTTCTGCGCCGTATCAAGGAGCAGAACCCGGGGCCTTTGCCGGCGGAAGAGATGGCCCGCCTGTTCCGGGAAATCATGTCGGCCTGCCTGGCCCTGGAAAAGCCGATGCATATCGCGTTCCTCGGCCCCCTGGGCACCTTCACCCAGGCTGCGGCGCTCAAGCATTTTGGCCATTCCGTGATCAGTGTTCCGTTACCGGCTATTGATGCCGTGTTCCGTGAAGTGGAATCTGGTGCGGCCCAATACGGCGTGGTGCCGGTGGAGAACTCCACCGAAGGCATGGTTAACCACACGCTGGATATGTTTATTGACTCACCGCTGAAAATCTGCGGTGAGGTGCAGTTGCGGATTCACCATCATTTGCTGGTCTCGCCCAAGCACAAAGACCAGGAAATCACCCGGATTTATTCCCATCAGCAGTCCTTTGCCCAGTGCCGCCAGTGGCTGGATACCCATCGTTACGGCATTGAACGGATTACCGTTTCAAGCAACGCAGAAGCGGCCCGCCGTGCGGCTGAAGAGCCGGGCACTGCCGCGATTGCCGGTGATATGGCGGCAGAGCTGTACGGTCTGGAAAAGCTTTCCAACAGTATTGAAGACCGGCCAGACAACACTACCCGCTTCCTGATTATCGGCCAGGAAGAGGTGCCTGCCAGCGGCCAGGATAAGTCATCAGTACTGGTGTCCATGCGGAACAAGCCGGGTGCGCTATACGCCGTGCTGGAACCCTTCCATCGCCATGGCATCAGTCTGACCCGTATTGAAACCCGTCCGTCGCCCAGTGGCACCTGGGCCTATGTGTTCTACATCGATTTCGAAGGGCACATGGATGACGACCAGGTGAAAAAAGTACTCGCTGAAATTGATCAGGAAGCTGTGGAGCTCAAACGCCTGGGCTCATACCCCATTGGTGTTCTCTAAGATTTTACAGACCGGAACCGGAGGAAAGTTGAATGGCAGTGGATTACCAGAGTCTTGCGGTGAAAGGTGTTCAGGCTCTGTCTCCGTATCAGCCGGGCAAGCCCATTGAGGAACTGGCTCGTGAGCTGGGATTGAACCCCGCGGAGATTGTTAAACTGGCCAGCAACGAAAATCCCCTGGGCCCCAGTGACAAGGCAATGGCTGCCGCCCGTAAGGCGCTGGAAGAAATGTGCCTGTACCCGGACGGCAACGGTTTCGACCTGAAGCAGGCGCTTTCGAAGCGTTTTGGCGTGGGCATGAACCAGGTCACGCTGGGCAACGGTTCCAACGATGTACTGGAAGTGATCGCCCGCTGCTTTGCTGACAGCGACAGCGAAGTGGTGTTCTCCCAGTATGCCTTTGCCGTTTACCCCATTGTCACCCAGGCCATCGGGGCCAAGGGCGTTTCGGTACCTGCCAGGGATTGGGGCCATGATCTGGACGCCATGGCCGCTGCTGTAACAGACCGCACCAAGCTGGTGTTCGTGGCCAACCCGAATAACCCCACCGGAACCGTGCATGAAGCGGATGCCCTCGAAGCCTTCCTGGATCGCATTCCGGAGCGGGTGCTGGTGGTTCTGGACGAAGCCTACTGCGAGTATCTGACCGGCGATGAATGCCCGGACGGCATCAAGCTGCTGGCGCGATACCCGAACCTGATCGTCTGCCGCACCTTCTCCAAGGCCTGGGGGCTGGCAGCTCTGAGGGTTGGCTATGCCATCAGCTCGCCGGAAATTGCCGATATTCTCAACCGCGTGCGCCAGCCGTTTAATGTAGACACTGTCGCCCTGGCGGCTGCCACCGCGGTCCTGGAAGACGACGCCTATCTGAACCGTTCCCGGGAAGTGAACGAAGCCGGGCTGCGCCAGCTGTGCGAAGGCTTTGACCGGATGGGCCTGCCTTACATTCCCTCCGCCGGCAATTTCGTGGCGGTAGAAGTGGGCGAGCAGGCGGCCGGTGTGTACCAGGCTTTGCTGGCGCACGGGGTTATTGTGCGCCCGGTAGCCGGCTATGGCATGCCGTGTCACCTGCGGGTTTCTGTGGGCCTGCCGGAAGAGAACGATCGTTTTCTGGATGCTCTTGCCGAGGCACTGGTATCAGCGGGTGAGGGAGGCTGATTTGGCAGCACCTGAGCCTGTTTTTCGTCGTGTTGCCGTTATAGGCCTGGGCCTGATCGGCGGTTCCCTGGCCAGCGCAATCCGCAAGTACCGGCTGGCCGGTACCGTAGTGGGCTTTGACCGCAAAGCGGAAGATGCGGCTTTGGGGGTTGAACTCGGCGTTATTGACGAGGCCGCTGAAAGTGTTGAGCAGGCGGTGCGGGGCAGTGACCTTATCGTGCTGGCGGTTCCGGTGCGGGCTACCCGGGCTGTGCTCGAACAGATTCAGCCGTTTCTTGCAGATGATGCCTTGCTGACCGACGTCGGAAGCACCAAGTCGAGCTTTGTTGCGGATGTGGAGGCCGTTTTCGGCACCTTACCCGCAAATGTCATTCCCGGGCATCCCATTGCCGGCTCAGAGAAGAGCGGTATTCGCGCTGCTAACCCGGAACTGTTTGCCCACCATAAAGTCATCCTGACGCCAGCCGAAAGCGCGATTCCTTCGGGTGTCAGCAGGCTCACGGCACTGTGGGAAGGCACCGGAGCCACGGTGCTGACCATGTCTGTGGCCTATCATGACGAAGTGCTGGCGGCTACCAGTCATTTGCCGCACCTGATCGCTTTCTCGCTGGTGGACACGCTGGCGGGTGAAGACGAGAATATGGACATCTTCCGGTACGCGGCCGGCGGTTTCCGGGACTTTACCCGGATTGCGGCCAGCGATCCGGTCATGTGGCACGACATTTTCCTGTCAAACCGCGATGCTGTGCTGCGGGTGATTGACCACTTTACCCAGGACCTCGACCAGCTTCGGTCTGCCATCGCCGCCGGTGATGGCGCTACGCTGCTTCGGGTATTCAGTCGCGCCAAGGCGGCGCGTGAACATTTTTCCAAGATGCTTTCAGGGCAGGCTTACGTGACGAATAACAGTGACAAGCAGGTGACTTTCCTAATGCAACCCGGCGGTTCTGTCCGGGGTGATATCCGGGTGCCGGGTGACAAGTCCATGTCTCACCGCTCCATCATGCTGGGTGCCCTGGCTGAGGGAATTACCGAGGTTAAGGGTTTCCTGGAAGGCGAAGACAGCCTGGCGACTTTGCAGGCGTTCCGGGATATGGGTGTAACGATTGAAGGCCCGGAAGACGGGTTTGTCCGCATCCACGGTGTTGGCATGAACGGCCTGCAGGCGCCTCGGGGCCCGCTGTATCTCGGCAATTCCGGTACCGCGATGCGTTTGTTTGCCGGACTGCTGGCTGCGCAGCCGTTTGACTCTGAACTCTCCGGAGATACCAGCCTGTCCAAGCGCCCAATGGGCCGAGTAGCCGACCCGTTGCGCGCCATGGGTGCGGTGATTGATACCGCAGAAGGTGGTCGTCCGCCCCTGAAGATCCGGGGCGGGCAGCACCTCACTGGTATTCACTACGACATGCCGGTGGCCAGTGCCCAGGTGAAGTCGTGCCTGTTGCTGGCAGGGCTGTACGCCGAAGGTGTGACCTCCGTAACCGAGCCTGCTCCTACCCGCGACCACACCGAGCGTATGTTGCAGGGTTTCGGCTACCACGTGCACCGTGATGGCGCCACGGCCAGTGTTACCGGCGGTGGCAAGCTGACTGGCGGTGCAATCGATGTGCCGGCGGATATTTCCTCGGCAGCGTTCTTCCTGGTGGCGGCAAGTATTGCCCCGGATTCCGACCTGACCCTGCGCCATGTCGGTATGAACCCGACCCGTGTTGGTGTGATCAATATTCTGCGCCAGATGGGCGCAGATATTGAGGTGCTGGAAGAGCGGGTGATTGGTGGCGAGCCGGTGGCTGACTTGCGGGTTCGCTCCGCGAGCCTGAAGGGTATTGATATCCCGGAAGACCAGGTGCCGCTGGCCATTGACGAGTTCCCTGTGCTGTTCATTGCCGCCGCCTGTGCCGAGGGTCGCACCGTGCTGCGCGGCGCCGAGGAATTGCGGGTGAAGGAAAGCGACCGTATTCAGGTGATGGCTGACGGCCTGGCTGCGCTGGGCGTGGAAACCACGGTAACGCCGGATGGCATCATTATTGACGGCGACCAGGCAATAGGGGGCGGCACCATCGAAAGCCATGAAGATCACCGGATTTCCATGTCGTTTGCGGTTGCATCGTTGCGGGCTAACGGCCCGATCCGGATCAACGATTGCGCGAACGTAGCTACCTCGTTCCCGGGCTTCGTTGAGCTGGCAAAGCAGACAGGAATTCAGATCAGTACAGAAGGTGTTCAGTAATGACCCAGACCAAGGCTCCGGTAATCGCCGTGGATGGCCCGGGCGGTTCCGGTAAAGGCACCATCACCCAGATGCTGGCCAGGAAACTGGGCTGGCACCTGCTGGACAGTGGCGCGCTCTACCGCCTGACTGCCCTGGCGGCAACCCGGCAGGGCGTTGCCCTGGACGATGAAGCCGGGCTGGTGAAAGTGGCGGCGACCCTGGATGTGGCGTTCGAGCCGACCGGGGAAGGGCACCCGGTTAAAGTGGTTCTGGCCGGCGAGGATGTTACCTCGGAAATCCGTACCGAAACCTGTGGTGATAACGCCTCGAAGGTTGCGGTTATGCAGCCGGTTCGCGATGCCCTGCTGCAGCGGCAACGGGATTTTCGCCAGTTACCGGGCCTGGTGGCAGACGGCCGTGATATGGGAACCGTGGTGTTCCCGGACGCGCCGGTCAAGATCTTCCTGACCGCCAGTGCCGAAGAACGGGCCAGGCGACGCTACAACCAGTTGATGCAAGCGGGTGTCGATGTTAATATTGACGCCCTTTTGGAAGAGATACGGGTACGTGACGAGCGGGATATGAACCGTTCAGCGGCCCCTCTCAAGCCTGCAGATGATGCGCAAGTCATTGATTCTACGGGTTTGAGTATAGAAGAGGTGTTAGACAGGTGTATGGCCGCAGCAGGTCAGGCCTGACTACACCTTTTTGTCGTTGGAATGCCGGAAGCAGCGCAAATTGCCAGCCGCTGGCTGATTCCGGAAATCACTAACAGACCGTGTTGCTGGCGGCACGGAGCACACTTGCGTTGATCATATAGGGCACATAATGAGCGAGAGCTTTGCGGATCTTTTCGAAGAAAGTTTGAAAGAAATCGATATGCAACCGGGTTCCATTGTTCAGGGAACCGTTGTAGACGTCGATAACGACTGGGTCACCGTTAACGCCGGACTGAAGTCCGAAGGCGTTATCCCCGCCTCCCAGTTCCTGAACGAAAAAGGCGAGTTGGAAGTAGCTGTCGGCGACGTTGTCGATGTGGCTCTCGATGCAGTTGAAGACGGTTTCGGTGAAACCCGTCTGTCCCGTGAGAAGGCCAAGCGCGCTGAAGCATGGAAGGTACTCGAGAAGTCCTTCGAAGCTGAAGAAGTTGTTAAGGGTATCATCAACGGTAAGGTCAAGGGTGGTTTCACTGTTGATCTGGCTGGCATCCGTGCCTTCCTGCCGGGTTCCCTGGTAGACGTTCGTCCGGTTCGCGACACTGCGCACCTGGAGAACAAAGAACTCGAGTTCAAGGTTATCAAGCTGGACCAGAAGCGTAACAACGTGGTTGTTTCCCGCCGCGCCGTTCTGGAAGCTGAAAACAGCGAGCAGCGTGAAGCTCTGCTGGAAACCCTGACCGAAGGTCTGGAAATCAAGGGTATCGTCAAGAACCTGACCGACTACGGCGCGTTCGTAGATCTGGGCGGTGTTGACGGCCTGCTGCACATCACTGATATGGCCTGGAAGCGCATCAAGCATCCGAGCGAAATCGTGAATGTGGGCGACGAAATCAATGTTAAGGTCCTGAAGTTCGATCGCGAGCGTAACCGCGTATCCCTGGGCCTGAAGCAGCTGGGCGAAGATCCGTGGGTCGACATCAAAGGCCGTTACCCGGAAAGCTCCAAGGTTACTGCACGCGTAACCAACCTGACTGACTACGGCTGCTTTGCCGAGCTGGAAGAAGGTGTGGAAGGTCTGGTTCACGTATCCGAAATGGATTGGACCAACAAGAACATCCACCCGTCCAAGGTTGTTCAGGTAGGTGACGAAGTTGAAGTGATGATCCTGGATATCGACGAAGAGCGTCGTCGTATCTCCCTGGGTATCAAGCAGTGCGTATCCAACCCGTGGGAAGACTTCTCCAGCAACTTCAACAAGGGTGACCGCATCTCCGGTAAGATCAAGTCAATCACTGACTTCGGTATCTTCATCGGTCTGGATGGCGGCATCGACGGCCTGGTTCACCTGTCCGATATCAGCTGGAACGAGACTGGCGAAGAAGCCGTTCGCGAGTACAAGAAGGGCGACGAAGTTGAAACCGTTATCCTGTCTGTTGATCCCGAGCGTGAGCGTATCTCTCTGGGCATCAAGCAGCTGGAAAGCGATCCGTTTGCCGAGTTCGTTCAGCTGAACGACAAGGGCTCCATCGTTAAGGGTACTGTTTCTGCAGTTGACGCCAAAGGCGCCACCATTGCCCTGAACGAAGAAGTTGAAGCGGTACTGAAGGCTTCCGAAATCAGCCGTGACCGCGTAGAAGACGCGCGTAACGTTCTGAAGGAAGGCGAAGAAGTTGAAGCGAAGATCATTAGCATCGATCGCAAGAACCGCGTCATCAACCTGTCTGTTAAGTCCAAAGACGTAGAGGACGACAAGCAGGCCCTGGAAAATGTACGCAGCAAGGCTGCTGAGTCCTCAGGTGCCACCACTATCGGTGACCTGATCAAGGAACAGATGCAGCAGCAGAACGCCAACAAGGAATAAAATTCCGATTGGTGTCAAAAAAACGGGCTCTAAGAGCCCGTTTTTTTTGTGTTTTTTTCTGGTTTGGCTAAACTAGAGGCATTGGAATCCGGTAAGTGACCACGGAATAATAACGACAGAGGGAAACGCCTCATGACGAAGTCCGAACTGGTAGAACTGATTGCCTCGAAGCAGACTCAGCTCTCCGTCAAGGATGTTGAGCTCGCGGTTAAAACGGTCATCGAGCATATGTCCCAGGCTCTTGCTGATGGTCAAAGAATTGAAATCCGGGGGTTTGGTAGCTTTTCCCTGCATCACCGGGAAGCCCGCACCGGTCGCAACCCGAAAACCGGGGAAGCGGTTCAATTGCCTGCCAAGTTTGTGCCCCACTTCAAGCCTGGTAAAGAGTTGCGTGAGCAGGTGAACGACAGTCTGAAAAAAGGCTTCTGAACCACGCCCGCACTGATCAAAGGACACCGTAGCATCGGGCGATTTGCCCGTCTGGAGCGCAAACGACATGGCTGGACTGCAGAAGATCCTTATCACCGTTCTGGTTCTGCTTCTTATATTGTTGGCGCTGGTGTTTTCGCTCAACAACCAGATGGCGGTCTCGCTCAATTTCCTGTTGTTTGAGACCCAGCCTCACGGTGTGGCAGTCTGGATTATCATGTCCTTTGTGATTGGCGCGCTGATTGGCGTGCTGATTACCATGCTCGCAACATTCCGTACCTCGGTATCTCGCCGTAACCTTCAGAAACGACTTGATCGTGCCGAGCAGGCACTTGAAAAATCCAGGGCCGAAAACGACCGGACGTTGTAATGGATATGGTGTTTAACTGGCTGCTTCTGACAGTAGCGGTTGCCGCCGGCTGGGTCGTTGGGCGCTACAGTAAGCAGCGCCATCGTTCCCGCAAGAGCATTGATAACGAAGATTCGGTTCGGGATCGTCTGCAGTTTCTCTTTACCAACTATTCTGACCAAGCGGTCGAAAACTTTGTGCAGTCCCTGGCTGTTAACCGGGATACCGTCAGCCTTCATCTCTCTATTGGCAGCCACTTCCGCAACAAGGGCGAAACCGACCGGGCGATTCTGATACACCAGAACCTGCTTGCCCGTCCGGAGCTGCCGGCACGCTACACCCCCCAGGTTACCTTTGAGCTGGCCATGGATTACCTGAACGCAGGTCTCCTTGACCGGGCCGAGGCGCTGTTTCACCAGTTAATGGGTGATCGCGAGTACGGCCGCAGGGCTGCCCGGGAATTAATCGAGCTGTACCAGCAGGAGCGGGAATGGGAGAAAGCCGCCCAGGTGGCCCAGACGCTGACCCGCTCCGATGCTGACCCCGCCATGTTCAAGACCCTGGCCTACATAACCTGCGAACTGTCGGATGCAGCCCTCAACAAAGACGACCGCTGGACATCCCAGAAGCTCGCCAAGGAAGCCCTCGATTACGATCGCTCCTGTGTCAGAGCGACCCTTCTGCTGATGAAAATGCAGATACGCCAGGGCAACTACCGGGAGGCCGGCAATCAAAGCCTGAAAGTATTCGAGCAGAGTCCGGACTTTGGCCCGGAAGCCGTGGACCGTCTGATGAAATTAGAGCGGGAGCATGGCGACGTAGGCCGGTTGGTGAAGAAACTGCGCAAACTCTACGAGCAATATCCCGGCACCAGTTTGCTGTTGGCGCTGGTAGAATCCGTCGAGCGCTCGGCAGGGCGCCCGGCAGCGATTGACCTGCTGCGCCAGGAGCTGGAACTCCGGCCCTCCGTTCGCGGCTTGCTGCGCCTGGTTGAAATTGCCGGATATGAAAAGGGCATGACCACCGATGAAGGCCGGTTGGTAAGCCGGATAGGGCACCTGATCCTCGCCAACCGGCCAGTATACCGCTGCGTAAGCTGCGGTTTCTCCGGCCAGCAACTGCACTGGTTATGCCCGAGCTGCAAGCAATGGGAAACCGTCAGGCCCATTCAGGGCGTCGAAGCGGAATAACGAACTTAATTTACCGAATGCGGAACTCTACTGTGCAAACCCTTAACGACCCGAAAATCATCGTCGCCCTGGACTTTCCCTCCCAAGGCCCTGCGCTGGCCCTCGCTGACCAGCTGGACCCGGCCAAGTGCCGCCTGAAAGTCGGCAAGGAACTGTTCACCCGCTCCGGCCCGGAACTGGTCAAGTCGCTGCAGGGCAGGGGCTTTGACGTGTTCCTGGACCTGAAATTCCACGACATCCCGAACACCACTTCAGCCGCCGTTGCTGCGGCAGCCGACCTGGGCGTCTGGATGGTGAACGTGCACGCCTCCGGCGGGGAAAAAATGATGGTGGCCTGCCGCGAGCGCCTGGAGTCCTTCGGTGCCGACAAGCCCTTGCTGATTGCCGTTACCGTGCTTACCAGCATGTCTGACGCCGACCTCGCCGGCATCGGCATCACCGACTCCGCAGAAGCCCAGGTATCCCGCCTGGCAGCCCTCACCAGAAACTGCGGCCTGGATGGCGTCGTCTGCTCCGCGCAGGAAGCCCCGCGCCTGAAAGCCGAGCAGGGTGCCGACTTCCAGCTAATCACCCCGGGAATCCGCCCACTGTCCGCCGACAAAGGCGACCAGCAACGCATCATGACCCCAACCGATGCCCTCAAAGCCGGCTCCGACTACCTCGTCATCGGCCGTCCCATTACCCAGGCATCTGACCCCCTGGCTGCCTTGGAGGCTATTCACGCTGAGGTGGTGTCAGTCTAACTTCGGTTAAAGCGCCCACTCCGCACCTAGCCTGCCGGGTTCGCGGGTAGGGCGCGGATGGGTGTCCCTCCCCACCTCGCCATACTCCAGGCCCCGCAGGCTAGGGCCAGAACCTGACAATGCCACCATCAGTCCCAGGAAGAAAACCATAAACGAGGCATAAAAAAAGCCCGCTAATTCAGAGAACTAGCGGGCTTTCGAAATAGTGGCTCCCCGACCTGGGCTCGAACCAGGGACAAACGGATTAACAGTCCGTTGCTCTACCAACTGAGCTATCGGGGAACGTCGTCATGTGACGAGGCGCGTATATTAAGTTGGCTATACCGCCTCGTCAACCCCCTGACTAAAATTTTTAGCCAAGGGCTTTCTGCAAACGCTCAATAGCCTTTTGCAGGTTATCCATGCTGGTGGCAAAGCTCAAACGCATATGGCCAGGGCTGCCGAAGGCAGAACCCGGAACCAGGGCAACGCCGGCTTCGGTCAGCAGTTTCTCGGCGAATTCTACGTCTGTACTCACGCCTTCGGTGGCGTCGATAGCGCCCTGGAAGCTCGGGAACACGTAGAAAGTGCCGTCGCCGTAGGGGCATTCAACGCCCGGCAGTTTGTTCAGGGCGTCTACCAGCCAGTCGTGGCGCTCTTTGAATGCCTTGACCATTTCACCCACGCAAGCCTGGTCGCCATCCAGGGCGGCAGTCGCGGCAGCCTGGGAGATGGAGCAGGGGTTGGAGGTGCTCTGGGACTGGATTTTCTTCATGGCGCCGATGATTTTCGCCGGGCCGGCCGCGTAGCCGATACGCCAGCCAGTCATGGAGTAGGCCTTGGACACGCCGTTCAGTACGAAGGTGCGGTCGTACAGTTCCGGGCAGGCGTTCAGGATGTTGCAGAACGGCTTACCGGTCCACAGGATCGGCTCGTACATGTCGTCTGTGGCGATCATGATGTTCGGGTGCTTTTTCAGCACTTCACCAATGGCCTGCAGCTCTTCCAGGGAGTAGGCCATGCCACTGGGGTTGGACGGGCTGTTGATCACGAACAGGCGGGTGCGCTCGGTAATGGCGTTTTCCAGCTGTTCCGGGGTGATTTTGAAGCGGGTGTCTACGGTGGTTTCGATGATCACCGGTTTGCCTTCCGCTACCAGCACCATGTCCGGGTAAGACACCCAGTAAGGCGCGGGGATGATGGCTTCGTCGCCTTCGTTCAGTGTGGCCAGTGCCAGGTTGAAAAAGCTCTGTTTGCCACCACTGCTTACCAGTATCTGGTTGGCTTCGTAATCCAGGCCGTTGTCCCGTTTGAACTTCGCAATAATCGCTTTCTTCAGGGCCGGCGTACCATCAACGGCGGTGTACTTGGTCTGGCCGTTGTTAATGGCTTCAATGGCTGCCTGTTTGATGTGCTCGGGGGTGTCGAAGTCCGGCTCGCCAGCACCCAGGCCAATGATGTCCTGGCCAGCCGCGCGGAGTTCTGCGGCTTTGTTGGTGACTGCGAGGGTGGGGGAAGGCTTGATCGCCTGTACTCGGCTGGAAAGTTGAAGGTCCAAACTTGAGCTCCTTAAAGCTGCGTCTTATGGGCTGCGATCGGCCGGGCAACTGTGGAGCCAAAGGTGCGGGCTGTTTTTCTACCCAGCCGTCGATCGCACAGATGGTATCATGAAGCAGCCAGAACACTAAATTTCTTGTAGGGGTTGTGCCGTATTGCGGCCAGCGCCAAACCCGGAGGTTAACCGCCCGTTATGGCCAGTAAAGTATCCAGTGTCGCCCGTGAAGGAGTGTTCCGTGTCGACTCTCCCTATCAGCCTGCCGGCGACCAGCCCAAGGCGATTGCCGGGCTGGTGGACGGCATTCATTCAGGGCTGGCGCACCAGACCCTGCTGGGGGTGACCGGTTCCGGTAAAACCTTCACCATTGCCAATGTGGTGCAGGAAGTTCAGCGCCCGACCATCATCATGGCTCACAACAAGACCCTGGCAGCGCAGCTATACGGCGAGTTCAAGGAGTTCTTTCCGGATAACGCGGTGGAGTATTTCGTGTCTTACTACGATTACTACCAACCGGAAGCCTATGTGCCGTCTTCCGACACCTTTATCGAGAAAGACGCCTCCATCAACGAACACATCGAGCAGATGCGCTTGTCTGCCACCAAGGCGCTGCTGGAGCGGCCGGATGCCATTATCGTGGCCACGGTGTCTTCCATCTATGGTTTGGGTGATCCCGAATCCTACCTGAAGATGATGCTGCACCTGGATCGGGGCGATCAGATTGATCAGCGCTCGATCCTGCGCCGGCTGGCCGAACTGCAGTACACCCGTAGCGATATCGAGTTCCACCGCGCCAATTACCGGGTGCGCGGCGACGTGATCGATGTGTTCCCGGCGGAATCCGAGCGCGAAGCCATTCGCATTGAGTTGTTCGACGACGAGGTGGAAAACCTCAGCTACTTCGATCCGCTCACCGGGGAAGTGCTGCGCCGGGTGCCCCGGGTGACCATTTACCCGAAATCCCACTACGTGACGCCCCGGCAAAAAGTGCTGGATGCGGTAGAGAATATCCGTGCCGAGCTGGAAGTACGGCTGCAGCAATTGCGGGACAACCACCGGCTGGTGGAAGCCCAGCGGCTGGAGGAGCGTACCCGCTACGACATGGAAATGATGATGGAGCTGGGCTACTGCAACGGCATCGAGAACTACTCCCGCTATCTGTCGGGCCGCGCCCCGGGCGAGCCGCCTCCTACCTTGTTTGATTACCTGCCACCCAATGCGTTGCTGGTGGTGGACGAGTCCCACGTGACCATTCCGCAGATCGGCGCCATGTACAAGGGCGACCGCTCCCGGAAGGAAACCCTGGTGGAATACGGCTTCCGGCTGCCGTCGGCACTGGATAACCGGCCCATGCGGTTTGAGGAATGGGAGCGGATTGCGCCGCAGATGATCTTTGTGTCTGCCACTCCCGGCAACTACGAAGCGGAACACGCCGGCCAGGTGGTGGAGCAGGTGGTGCGGCCTACCGGCCTGCTGGACCCGGAAATCGAGGTGCGCCCGGCGTCTACACAGGTGGACGATTTGCTGTCGGAGATTCACAAGCGGGTGGCGGTGCAGGAGCGGGTACTGGTGACCACCCTGACCAAGCGCATGGCGGAAGACCTGACCGACTTCCTGATGGAACACGACATCAAGGTCCGGTACCTTCACTCGGACATCGATACCGTGGAGCGGGTGGAGATCATCCGTGACCTGCGCCGGGGTGAGTTTGATGTGCTGGTAGGCATCAACCTGTTGCGGGAAGGCCTGGATATGCCAGAGGTGTCACTGGTAACCATTCTGGATGCAGACAAAGAAGGTTTCCTGCGCAGCGAGCGTTCCCTGATTCAGACCATCGGCCGGGCAGCCCGTAACCTGAACGGCAAGGCGATTCTGTACGGCGACCGGATAACCGGTTCCATGCAGCGGGCCATTGATGAAACCGAACGCCGTCGCGCCAAGCAGTTAGCTCATAACGAAGAACACGGCATTACCCCCAAGGGGCTGAACAAGAAGATTGCCGATGTGATGGAAGGCGCCACCGGTGGTGGTCGTGGCCGGCGCAAGGCGGAGCGCCCGGGCCAGAAGGCGGCGGAAGAAGCAGAAAGTTACCTGGTGAAGGCGGGCAAACGCTCACCGGAAGACCTGCTCAAGGAAGTCGCGCGCCTTGAAGATGATATGTACAAGGCCGCCGCAGACCTGGACTTTGAAACGGCCGCCCGTCTGCGGGACCAGATTTCCGAACTGAAGGAAGCGGCTATTCGTACTGGTTGATCAGGACCGCTTCGGCCCGACGATCACCGCAGCCTGCAAGGGCTGGTTGCGGCCATAGCGAGACATCTTGTCGAATACCCGGCGGTCGATGGGCAGGTATTGCTTATCGGCCACGGTTTCGCCTTCTTCGGTGTCGATTTCCGGGTCGTGCAGGTACACGAAGTCTTCGTCGATGGCGCATACCGTCACCCAGTGCGGTACCCGGCTGCGGTTCAGCTGCCAGGTGCTGATCAGGATCACCGGAATACGGCCTTGGTGCAGGGCTGCTTCCATGGCGTCCAGCGTCAGCGGGTCGTGGTGCAGCTGGATATCGGTCCGGCCAATGTCATGCAGGAAGCCTTCGTGCACCAGTTCCAGTACCCGTTTCTTGTCATCGTTGCGGACGGTGTCCTTGAACAGGGCGCCTTCCTGGCTGATCCACGCACTGGCCTCGAAGCCCCGGTGCCAGGCAGACAACGCCAGGCCGTGGGGGCCGCAACCGCCGTGGCCGGCGAGCATGAAAATGGTGGTGGCTTCGCGCCAGATTTTCAGCTCTTCCAGCGTGCTGACGGGCTGCTGCTCATCCAGGGCGGCCATGGCCATGATCAGTGCCGACGGCCCGCAGGTAAACTCCGTCGTCTGGGGGTAGTAGGGCACCGGCAGGAATTCCCGGGATGGCTCGTAATACAGAATGCGCCGTTCGAACCGCAGGGCGTTGCCGTGGTCTTCGTAGTAATCCCGATAGGTGCCGAACTGGCGATAGCCCAGCCGCTTGTAAAGATTGATGGCGCCGGTGTTGTCTTCCCGAACTTCCAGGCGCATCAGAATCCGGTCTGCTTCTACCGCTTCTTTCTCTGCCTCACGAACCAGCTTCTCGCCCACGCCCCGGCCACGAACCGAGGGTGATACCGCAATGGAATAGATGCGGGCCAGGCGGGTGGCCGCATTCATCAGCACCAGACAGTAGCCCACCAGTTCAGATTCCTGCCGGGCGACTATCAACCGGTCTCTGGGCATGTCCAGGAAACGCTTGAAACTGCGACGGGATATCCGGTCTTCAGAGAAACACCGCTGTTCCAGTTGAACCAATGCATCAAGGTCTTTAGCGACGGCTTGTCGGAGAATTACATCGGTCATGTTTCTGGGTGTCCCGGGTGTATCAGGCGGAAATGGCGGGCGCCGTTCCTGCAGCTATTATGGTAGAGAGCGCCGTGTTCCGATAGCCGGCCGTGATGCGTAAAAGCACGCATCGAAAGCCGATTGTGAAGTACTGTGCGCCGGCGTATTGTTGCGCGAAATAACCCCGGCTGAACCTTCAGGGAGGAATGCCGCTGATGTCCCGCTTGTTGATTGTTGTGGACCGTGCCAAAGACTGGGCGCCTTACTACCCCAGCGAAGATGTGCTTACCTTTGACCAGTACTTGCAGTTTACCGCGCCGGCTAACAGCCGGGTGCGGGTGATCAACCTGTGCCAGAGTGGCAAGTACCTGAGCCGGGGTTACTACTGCTCCTTGCTGGCCGAAGCCCGCGGCCATCATGTGGTGCCGTCGGTGATGACGCTGAATGACCTCAGCCGCAAGGGCCTTTTCTCCCTGGAGCTGGAGGAACTCGACAGCAGTGTTATCCAGTGGCTGGAAAAAGAGGCCCGGGAAATTGACCCGTCTACCGATGCCCGGGAAGCGACCCATGAGGTGCGGATTCGCACCTATTTCGGCCAGGCCGAGCATCCGGACCTGAAGCCGGTGGCCCGCGCCCTGTTCGAGCGTTTTCCCTGTCCGATTCTTGAAGTGGTGTTCCGGCACCGGAAACAGTGGCAGATCGAGTCCATGAAGCCGGCGTCTCCGTCTGACCTGGGTGAGTCTGAACAGGATGTCTTTGCCTCTGCACTGGATCGGTTCAGCAGCATGGTCTGGCGGAAACCCCGCACCCGCCGGCGTTACCGGTTCGACCTGGCCATGCTGGTGAACCCGGATGAGGAAATGCCGCCGAGTGATGAGGCTGCCCTGAAACGCTTCGAGAAGGCAGGGCGCAAGCTGGGTATCAATGTGGAGCGGATTACCCGGCGGGACTATATGCGGTTGCCGGAATACGACGGCCTGTTTATTCGGGAAACCACTGCCATTGACCATCACACCTACCGGTTCGCCCGCAAGGCAGAAGCCGAGGGCATGGTGGTGATTGATGACCCGGTTTCCATTCTGCGCTGTACCAACAAGGTGTTCCTGGCGGACCTGTTGAAGAACAACAAGGTGCCCACGCCAAAGACCCTGATCCTGTCGAAAGACCAGAAAAACGCGGTTGAGCAGGTGGCGCAGGAACTGGGCTTTCCGGTGGTGATCAAGATACCGGACGGTGCTTTCTCGCGGGGTGTGGCCAAGGCCCGGGATGAGAAGGAGCTACGGGCGGGTCTGAAAGAGTTGTTCAAACAATCGGCCTTGGTGCTGGCCCAGGAGTACTTCTATACCGATTACGACTGGCGTATTGGTGTGCTGGGCGGCCGGGCGATTTACGCGTGCAAATACATGATGGTGAAAGGCCACTGGCAGATTTACCAGCATGGTGGCGCGTCGGTGGAGAGTGGCGGCTTTGAAACCATGCCCACCTACGAGGTGCCGCGCAACGTGATTCAGGCGGCGCTGAACTCCACGCGCCTGATCGGTAACGGCCTGTACGGTGTAGACATCAAACAGGCCGGTAACCGGGTTGCGGTGATTGAAGTGAACGACAACCCGAGCATCGATTCCGGCGTCGAGGACAAGTTCCTGGGCGGTGAACTGTATACCCTGATCATGCAGGAGTTTTTGTCCCGCATGGAGGAAAACCGCCGCCGCTGATCCCGGTTAAGCGAGGCTGCCGGGTCAGGTGGCCGCCACCCAGACCCGGACGCTGCCAAACCAGGGGTAATCGGCAAGAACCTGGCGGACGGTTTCGTTGGTCAGTTCCGGGGCGGGGTGATCCTCGTCCAGGAACAGTTCCAGGTGCACCCGGTTTTTCAGGTAATGAAGGCGGAGCTTGCTGTGGTGGGGCAGCTCGCCCAGGGCGTTCTGAAGGTATTCCCGCACCTGCTCGCGGGAGGGAAGGTCCGGCTCGGTGGGGTGGGGGTACTTCTCGTCGTTCTCGGCATCGATGTGGAAATTGATATCGAGGATGTTGCCAAGGGCCTCCCGCATGGCGGCAACCACCTTCATGCCAATCTGATGGCCTTCCGACACGCTGATTTCCGGGCGTACCACCAGGTGAACGTCCAGCAGGATATCGTGGCCCATCCGGCGGCTGCGCAGTTCGTGAACATTGCGAACGCCATCGGTCTCCATGGCAATGTTCATAAGCATGCGGGTATCTTCTTCAGAGAGACCGGTATCGACCAGTTCCTTCACGCTGTCCCAGGTGAACTTCCAGCCAATGTGGATAATGATGCCGGCAATAACCACCGCGGCGACGACGTCCAGCCACACAAACCCAAGCATTGCGCCGATGGTGGATACCAGCACCACAACTGATGAGAACGCATCGGTGCGACTGTGCCAGGCATTGGCAATCAGCAGGTCAGAACGGATGCGGATACCAACGTGGCGGGTGTAGCGGTAAATCCACTCCTTGCTGCCAACGGAAATAGCCGCCGCGACCAGAACCGGCCAGCCGGGAACTGCCAGGTCTTCGCCGGACAACAGGCGCAGAATGTTCTCCCAGGCTAGGGCTGCACCTACGGCAATCAGGATGCTGCCCAGAAGCAGGGTGCCCAGCGTTTCGATGCGCTGGTGGCCGTAGGGGTGGTCGGCATCCGGGCCTTTCCGGGATAACCGCATGACTGCCAGCACCACCCAGTCAGAGACTACGTCGGTAAAGGAATGGATGCCGTCGACGACCAGGGCCTGGGAATGGAAAAGAGTACCGCCAATGACTTTTATGACACCGAGAAAGGCGTCAAGAAACATCCCGATCAGGGTAACCCGGGAGGCAGCATGCTTTTCCTTTTCCAGGTCGGGCTGTGCGCGGTGATGTGCTGGGGAAGGCTGTTCCATTATCCGTGGCTCCGGGGATTTCTGACAGTGGCCAGTATAGCGTGAACAAGCGCTTGACAGGGCGGGATTAATCAAGAAAGACGGATCGATTTATGCACATGATGACAAATCGGTTAACCGTTAGCATTTTGCTCCAACTTTCGTCAAATCTTATTTTTAGCAATGTAAGACATTGAAAAATAACAACAAAAAGACTGGTTAAAAAATGATCAATTTGTAGGCTGGCGCAGTTATCAAGGGGTAGAAACGTTTGCCCCGACGTTTTCAACAGGGTTATCCACAGATTCCGTGGAAAAGCCGCGCGAGCCCTTTGAACATGGGGCTTAAGGATACATTTACCGGTTCAGGAGGATGGTGTGGAAAACTTCCGGTATACTCCGGCCACCCTCTGGCAAGGAGTTTTCTGATGTACGGCGTTGTTCGAAACCTGCTGTTCCGGCTGCCCCCGGAAACCGCTCATAATGTGACACTTAATAGCCTGGATGTAGCCCATAAACTGGGTATGTTGAATGTATTTTCAAAGCATCCCGCGCCTTGTCCGGTCAATGTCATGGGGCTGGAATTTCCGAACCCGGTCGGGCTGGCCGCAGGTCTCGACAAAAATGCCGACCATCTTGATGCCCTGGGTGCGCTGGGCTTCGGTTTTATTGAAGTGGGCACGGTTACGCCCCTGGCCCAGCCGGGTAATCCCCAGCCCCGCATGTTCCGTTTGCCGGAACACCAGGCCATCATCAACCGCATGGGCTTTAATAACGAAGGGCTGGAGCACCTGGTTCACAATGTGCAGCACCGTCGTTACCAGGGTGTATTGGGCATTAATGTGGGCAAGAACAAAGACACCCCCAACGAAGACTCCGAGCTGGATTACCGAAAGGGGATTGCAGCGGTCTATGGGCACGCCGACTACATTACGGTGAATGTGTCTTCGCCGAATACGCCGGGCCTGCGGGACCTGCAGTTTGGCGACTCCCTCAAGCAGTTGCTGCATGCCATCAAAGACGAGCAGACCAGGTGCCACCAGGCTCAGGACCGCTATGTGCCCGTTGCTGTAAAAATTGCGCCGGATATGGACGACGACGGTATTCGTTTTGTGGCTAACGCGCTGCTCGAGGCGGGCCTGGATGGCGTGATTGCCACCAATACTACGATCAGCCGTGAAGCGGTTCGCGGCCACCGGCACGAACAGGAAGCGGGTGGTTTGAGTGGTGCCCCGGTGCGCGAGGCCTCCCTGAGGGTGATTCAGGGGTTGTATGCCGAGCTGGGTGAGCGTTTGCCCATTATCGGCGTGGGCGGCATTACCGATGGCGAGAGCGCAGCAGAGAAAATCCGGGCAGGGGCGAAACTGGTACAGATCTACACAGGCTTCATCTATAAAGGCCCTGCGCTGATTAACGAAGCAGTAGAAGCGATCAGGAAAGAACAGCAAAAACGGTGAGGCCAGAAAGAAGGTGGGCCCGCTGAGCGGGCCCTTGCGGGGAATGAACCCCGTAGCGCTTCTTCGCATGGTACGGGGCGGGAGGCCCCGTTTTGGTTGCTCTGGTTACTGCTTTAATTGTTGTGTTGGTGTGTGAAAAAAACAGATCAGGGTTAAACGGGGTCTGCCAACACCGCAGTTACGTGGCGGTTACGTTGGCAAGCTTGTGGATGCCGGATACGCCGGTCATGCCCTCCCAGTTATCTGTGCGGCCTTCGCGCCACCCGTTCAGCCATTCCTGACGTACTTCTGGCTGATCAATGGGGCAGCTGTCTTTGGATTTGCCGGACACGCCAGCGAGATAACCCCGCTTGAATGCACGAGCGTACATGTCTCTCTTCTGTCTTTTCATGCCGTTCCTCACTGATGGATTAACAGAACAAGCGTGTACACATCTGCAGTGACCGTGGCATGGGTACCCAGTCCGGGATATCCCCCTATTGCCAGCTCGGGCCAGAGCAGTCAGGATCCTGTTAACGGAAGCACTTTCTACTGGCTTCCGGAACGACGCGTCATGTACAAGGTAAGACGAACCTTGAGCGGAAGTACACTACTTATTTCATCTATGTGAACCTTTTCTTATAGGTTTATTGCATATCGATGACAGCCCAAAATCGGGTTTTGCTGCCAATCCGGCGGCTTACCGGCTTCATCAGGAAAACCAGGAGTTTATTTTGTCCAAACATGTATTTTTCGTAACCTGCCCGAAGGGCGTTGAGTATCTCCTGGCTGATGAACTGGAAAGTTTTGGTCTGGCACAGGTGCGTAATGCGCCGGCGGGAGTCTGGGTAGAGGGCACGCTGGAGTCGGGCTACCGTGCCTGCCTGTGGTCTCGCCTGGCCAACCGGGTAATGCTGCACATCGCCGAGGTAGGCGCCCGCAGTGCCGAGGAACTTTACGAAGGCGTGGTGTCGCTGGACTGGCAGGCCCATATCCCTGCGTCTGGCAGTTTCCGCGTGACCTTCCTGGGCCAGAACGAAGAGATCCGTAACACCCAGTTTGGTGCCCAGAAAGTTAAAGACGGTATCGTTGACAGCATCCGCGGTGCCGGCATGCCACGGCCGTCCGTCGCCCCGAAAGACCCGGACGTGACCATTTCAGCTCGCCTGAACCGGGGCCGGTTGGCGGTGGGGCTCGACCTCAGTGGCCACAGCCTGCACATGCGGGGCTATCGCACGGAGAAAGGCCTGGCACCCCTGAAGGAAAACCTGGCGGCCGCCTTGCTGATGCGTTCCGGCTGGCCGGACATTGCCGCTGCCGGTGGTGACTTTGTTGACCCCATGTGTGGTTCCGGCACCCTGCTGATTGAAGCCGCTTTGATGGCCCTGGATATCGCTCCGGGCCGCCGGGTCGAGCGTTTCGGGTTCGAAAAATGGCCTGGCCATCAGCCGGAACTCTGGCTTGGACTACGCCAGGAAGCGGAGCGCCGCGCCCACGAAGGTAAACAGAAACGGATACCGGCCTTTGCCGGTTTCGACCAGGACAGCCGTGTTATCGATACCGCCCGAAACAACATCCGCCGGGCCGGCCTGGATAACCTTGTGCAGGTTGAGGTTCGGCCGGTTGCCGGATTTGAACGGCAGGAAAGCTGGGCCGGACAGGGCCTGGTGCTGACCAACCCTCCTTACGGTGAACGCCTGAGTGAGCGCAAAGAACTGGCCGGCCTTTACCAGGCTCTTGGCGAAGTGGTGCTGCGTGAGCTTCCCGGCTGGCGTCTGGCAGTGTTTACTGGCGCTCCGGAGTTCGGAAAGTCCATCGGCCTGCGCAGCTTCAAGCAATACAAGCTCTTCAACGGAAAACTGCCGGCACAACTGCTGTTATTCGAAATCCAGCCCGAAAATGCCCGCACCCCCCGGGACCCTGCAGCGCCCGGCCAGGTGATGCCCCGGATCGCCAATCCCGAGCGGGCAGACATGCTGCGCAACCGGCTGAAGAAAAACCTGAAAACCATCGGCCAGTGGGCCCGGAAACAGAACATTGGCTGCTATCGCCTGTACGATGCGGACATGCCGGAGTACGCCCTGGCCATCGATATCTACGAGGGCAGGGTGCATGTGCAGGAATACCTGGCCCCGAAATCTATAGACGAAAAAGCCGCCAGGGAACGCCTCGCCGAAGCCATGGCGGTCATCCCGGAAGTGCTGGAAGTTGCGTCGGAAAACCTGGTCTGTAAACAACGCCAGCGCCAGACCGGCACCAAGCAGTATGAAAAACAGGCCGCAACCGGTGAATACTTCAACGTGCACGAACACGGCTGCACCCTGAAAGTAAACCTGAAAGATTACCTGGACACCGGCCTGTTCCTGGACCACCGCCCGGTACGCCACTGGATACAGCAACATGCCCGGGGCAAACGCTTCCTGAACCTGTTCTGCTACACCGGCGCAGCCACCGTACACGCAGCCGTTGGCGGCGCCAGCCGGTCCCTGAGCCTGGATATGTCCAAAACCTACGTCAGCTGGGCGCAGGACAACCTGGCCCTGAATCGGGCAGACTCCCGCAAGCACGTAGTGGAACAGGCCGACTGCCTGGCCTGGCTGGCCGACCGCAAAACCGCCAACCAGACCTTCGACCTGATCTTCATGGACCCGCCCACCTTCTCGAACTCCGCCAGAATGGCCGGCGTTCTCGACATCCAGCGGGATCACGGCGCCATGGTTCGGCAGTGTATGGAGCGGTTATCCAGTGATGGCTTACTGATCTTCTCCAACAACTTCCGGAAATTTAAGCTTGATGAAGATCTGGAGCAGGAGTTCGAGGTTAAAGAGGTAACGGCGAGCACTCTGGACAAGGATTTCCAGCGGAATCAGAAGATTCACCGCTGCTGGCATATCCAACATAAACTTACTGATTAAGCGTCAGTTTAGTGGCGGCCTGCACCGGAAACGGGCCGCCAACTCAGAACTCGAAACGAATGCCGGAAGAAAACTGGAAGGCATTGGCACTGGTATCGGTATCTTTGAACAGCTTGCCACCTTCCAGCACCAGGTACGTGCTATCCAGCAGTTCGAAATCGATACCGGCAAGCCAGCTGAAGCTGAAACTGCTGGAAGGGTAATCCCCCACGTAATCCCGGAACTGCCCGTTGGCATCGGCGTCCGGGTTGTCCAGTGTTGCCTCGCCGCTCACGTGGGTGAAGCCTGCCTGCGCATAGACATTACCAAGCTCACCAATCGGGTAATGCAGCCCCATGTACCAGCTTCCGAAATAGTCGATCGCCAGGCTCAGGTCACCTCGGGAGATCTCGGCATCCTTATAGCCACCGCCCAGGCGGATTTCAGCGTGGATCAGGTCATTCAGGTGGCCACCGATCACCAGCGTACCCGCCTGGCCCCAGCCGTCTTCCTTGGAAATGCCTATGGAGCGATGTTCCAGTGCCGTGGCCAGTAATCCGATGTAGTGTTTGTCCGAGCGGGGAGTTTCTGACGAGGCACCTTCCTGGGCGCATACAACCGGCGGGAATAAAACCGCGGTCACGAGGCTGGCGCAAAGCAGGGGAGATGTGATTTTTTTCATTATGGTCCGGCGTCCTGTCGTCATGGATACTGACGCCAGATTCTGCCTTGTGTAACGGGTTGTTACGCAGACGCCGGTCACACTTCCCCGCCTGAAGGCCGGTTACAGGTCGTCCAGCAGGCCTTCTTCCTGGGCCAGCAGGAGCAGGGCATAGACGCCGTTTTCCGGGAGCTGTGGTTCAAGGCCTTCATCGAACAACAGCTGCCGCCGGCGGTCCTCGATGGCTTCGCTGTCCAGGCCGGTGATCAGTTCGGAAACAGGGGCGACTTCGAAGGGGGCATCCTGGCTTACGGCGCTGAAAATCAGGTCGACCAGGAGTTCATCCGGGTCTATGCCGTCTACGTAAACTGTCTGGTCCGGCAGGTCCTGGTGCAGCTCTTGTACCAGTTCCAGTAGCGGCACGCCCTGTTCTTCCAGGTACAGTAGATCGATATCCCCCAGACCCCCGTCTTCCGGAATCCAGGATTCTTCCGGCGTGATCACCACGGTTTTCATCTGGCCATCTGCAAGCGACCAGGCAATGGCAACGGGAAACAGGGCATCTTCGGTCTGGCAGTATTCGATGTCCAGAAAGCGGGGTATCGACACGGGCGACTCCGGTAAATATTGTTGGGTGAGTATAGTCACTGACGGCGCGCGCTGTAGGAGCATTGCCGGCTTCGTGCCATACTGTAGCGGCCATTATCATGCAATCAGGAAGATCATGGAACACACTGAATTTAATAATGACTTGATTGAATTTCTGAACGCCTCACCCACGCCCTGGCATGCCGTGAATACCATGAAAACCCGCCTCGATGCCGCAGGTTTTCAGCAGCTGGATGAACGTGAAGAGTGGGCGCTGGAGCAGGGCAAAGGCTACTACGCCATTCGCAACGGCTCATCCATTATTGCCTTCCGTACCGGAAAGAATGGCGTGGTCAGCTCCGGTGTTCGTATGGTCGGCGCCCACACTGACAGCCCCTGCCTGAAGGTAAAGCCGACACCGGAGATCCGCCGCAAAGGTTTCTTCCAGCTCGGGGTAGAAGTCTATGGCGGTGTGTTGCTGAACCCCTGGTTTGACCGGGACCTGTCCCTGGCCGGCCGGGTAACCGTGCTGGATGAGTCCGGCAAGGTGCAGGACACCCTGGTGAACTTCCGCAAGCCTGTGGCCATTATCCCCAGCCTGGCTATTCACCTGGACAGGGAAGCCAACAGCAATCGTTCGGTCAATGCCCAGACCGACCTGCCACCGGTCGTCATGCAGGTGCCAGAGACGGATACCACGGCTTTTACCGACCTGTTGCGGGAGCAGATTGCCAGTGAATCCGGCCTGAAAGCCCGCAAGGTGCTGGGTTATGAGCTGAGCTTCTATGACGCCCAGGGCGCTTCCTACGTTGGCCTGCGGGAAGAGTTCCTGGCCTCTGCGCGGCTGGACAACCTTCTGAGCTGTTACATCGGCCTGCAGGCGTTGCTGGATACGTCCGGAGACCAGGCGGCCTTGCTGGTATGCAACGACCACGAAGAAGTGGGCAGCATGTCGGCCGAAGGCGCTCAGGGGCCATTCCTTGGTTCCGTGCTGGAACGCTGGTGTGGTGCCGGAAAGGGCAGGGCCATCGCCCGTTCCATGATGATCTCGGCCGACAACGCCCACGGCGTGCATCCTAACTTTATGGACAAGCACGATGAGAACCATGGTCCGATCCTGAACCAGGGCCCGGTGATCAAGGTTAACCACAACCAGCGTTACGCCACCAACAGCCGCTCAGCTGCATTGTATCGTCACATCAGTGACGAACTCGGCCTGCCGCACCAGACCTTTGTGGTGCGCAGTGACATGGGCTGCGGCAGCACCATCGGCCCGCTGACCGCCGGCAATCTGGGGGTAACGACCCTGGATATCGGTGTGCCGCAATTTGCCATGCATTCCATTCGGGAACTCATTGGTACCCAGGACGGCTACACCCTGTACCAGGTGTTGAAGGAATTCATGCAGCGGGAAGAAGTATTCTGAGGCAGAAAGTAAAAAGCCGCTGATTGAAACAATCAGCGGCTTTTCGGAATAAGTGGCTCCCCGACCTGGGCTCGAACCAGGGACAAACGGATTAACAGTCCGTTGCTCTACCAACTGAGCTATCGGGGAACATCATCAACGTGGCGCGCATATTAAGCGCTTTGATCAGGTTCGTCAACCCTCTGAAATGAAAGGTCAAAATTTGCACAGAAGTGCCAAAAACCGCTATCGCCCACCGGTCTGGCTGCGTAACGGACACGTGCAGTCCATCTGGCCCACGCTGTTCCGCAAGGTGCAGATGCCGGAGCCACAAACCGAAGTGATCAGCACCCCGGATGACGACCAGCTCCACCTGGACTGGTACCGCCAACACAGCAACCGCCTGGCCATTATTTCCCACGGACTGGAAGGCCACAGCCGGCGCCCCTATGTACTGGGCCTGGCCCGGGCGTTGATGGCGGCCGGCTGGGATGTGCTGGCGTGGAACTTCCGCTCCTGCGGAGGCGTGATGAACCGTCAGCCGCGGTTTTACCACAGCGGTGCTACGGAAGACCTGGAAATCGTGATCAACCACGCCCTGGGCAAAAACTACCAGAACCTGTTCCTGAGTGGTTTCAGTATGGGCGGCAACCTGACGCTCCTGTATCTTGGCCAGCAGGGTGAACAGGTAGACAGCCGCATCAGTGGTGCGGTGGTCTATTCGGTCCCGGCAGATCTCGCCGGCAGCGCCGACATGCTCGCCTTGCCCAGTCGCAAGATCTACATGCAGCGATTTTTGAACGATCTGCATGGGAAAATGCAGGAAAAATCGGAATTATTCCCTGATCTGATCGATGTGAGTGGTTTCAGGGATATCCGTAACTTCCATGAATTCGATAACCGCTACACCGCCCCCCTGCATGGTTTCAAAGATGCGCAGGACTACTGGGAGAATTGCTCGGCCCTGTTCCGGCTGAAAGATATCCGTGTACCTTCGCTGATGATCAACGCCGCAGACGACCCTTTCCTGTCTCCGGCCTGTTTCCCGGATTCAAAGAAAGTGCTGGGTTCCTATGTGAAGCTGGAAGTGCCCAAGTGGGGAGGGCACGTGGGCTTTGTGGAGCATGCGAAGGACGGTTACTACTGGTCAGAGCGACGGGCGTTAATGTTTGTTGGAAGTTAATCGGCAACCAGGGGTTCCAGCCGCGGCCAGATATTGTCCAGCAACAAAGGCTGGGCCTCCTCGGTAGGGTGAATGCCATCGCCCTGCATTAATCCGTCCTGGTCGTAGATTCCGTCAAGGAAAAACGGAACCAAAGGGACCCCGTAGCGGTCAGACAAGGTCGGGAACAGATCAGCAAACATCCGGGTATAGCGCTGGCCGTAGTTTGGCGGAATCTGCATTCCCACCAACAACGGAACCGCGCCGGAATCCTGTGCCAGCTCAATCATCCCGGCCAGGTTGGATTCGATCACGTTTGGCGGAAACCCCCGGAGGCCATCGTTACCACCCAGTTCGATCACTACGATATCCGGATCATTCTTCTCCAGCAGCCCCGGCAGGCGACGAAGGCCGCCGTCTGTGGTTTCGCCGCTGATGCTGGCATTCACGACCTGCCAGTCCAGCCCTTGTCCGGACAGCCTTTCCCTGAGCAGCTCTACCCACGCTGTTTCAGAGGGTACGCCGTAGGCGGCACTGATGCTGTCGCCGACCACCAGCAGAGTGTTCTGGCTGGCCAGAGCCGGCAGCGAAACCATGGCAAACGCTGCGATGACCAATGATCTGACGAACGTGGATATCGTATGCATAGTAAAGTCGTATACCCTTAAACAATTCATGAACATCCAGAACCAGACAACGGAGCAACCGTGAACCAGATGACGGATCTCAGTAAAACCGATACCAGCCCGATGCTGCGCGTAACAGACCTGACCCACAAGGTCAGCCTGGAAGCTGATACGTTGACGATCTTGCAGGGGGTCAATCTGGAAATCAATCGGGGAGAGTCCGTAGCCATTGTTGGCCGCTCCGGTTCCGGCAAAACCACGTTACTTGGATTGCTGGCGGGCCTGGATACCCCCAGCGAAGGCAAGGTCGAGCTGGACGGCTCTGAAATCAGCCGTCTGAGCGAGGACGAACGCGCCAGGCTGCGGGCCCGGCGGGTGGGCTTCGTGTTCCAGTCGTTCCAGCTGTTGCCGGCCCTGAGTGCCCTGGAAAATGTCATGCTGCCGCTGGAGCTTGCCGGCATCGAAGCGCCGGAGAAACGGGCCCGGGAACTGCTGGAACGGGTTGGCCTGGGTGAGCGCCTGAGCCACACGCCCCGGCAGCTCTCCGGCGGCGAGCAGCAGCGGGTAGCGATTGCCCGGGCGTTTGCTTCCGACCCTGTGATCCTGTTTGCCGACGAACCCACCGGTAACCTCGATAACCGCACCGGCCAGGCAGTGTCCGACCTGCTGATGGACCTGAACCGGGAGCAGGGCACCACACTGGTGATGGTCACCCACGATGACCGCCTGGCGGCCCGCTGTGGCCGGCAGCTGCATATTGAAGCGGGTGTGCTCACCGAGCCGGAGCTGGTGGAAGAGGTGTCTGGCTGATGGCAGCATCACAGAAGCTCATGTCCGTCAGCCGGGACTGGCGCGAACGAGACGTTCGGGTGGTCCTGGTTGCCCTGATTATCGCCGTGGCCACGGTGGCTACCATCGCCCTGTTTGCAAGCCAGTTGCAGCGCACTCTGGTCTCCTCGGCCAGCTCCTTCCTGGCGGCTGATCGCCAGCTGGAAGCCGAAAATGGCCGGCCGGTACCGGCAGGCTGGATTGAGGAAGCGCGTGATCGCGGTATCGAAACCGGCCAGATGATCGAATTTTCCACCATGGTGTTCGGTGAAAGCGGTTTTCAGCTGGTGTCGGTAAAGGCGGTCAGCGACGAATATCCGCTGCGCGGTGACATTGAAGTGCAATCCCGTGCCGAGGGTACTCGCTCAATTGTGGGGTCTGGCCCTGCCAAAGGCGAGATCTGGATCAACCCGCGCCTGCTGCGCTTGCTGGAGCTGGACGTTGGCGACACGCTGGAAGTCGGCAACCTGAAACTTGAGATTTCAAACCTGCTGTTACGTGAGCCCGATGGCGGTTTCCGGCTTTCATCGCTGGCGCCCCGGGTGATGATGCACGTAGACGATGTTCCGGCTACCGGAGTGCTTCAGGAAGGCAGTCGGGTGGAATACATCTATCTGTTTGCCGGTGCCGAAAACCTGTTAAACGATTACTACCAGTGGCTGGAACCGCAACTGGAGCCGAGCCATGAATGGGAAGGCGTGAGGGATGGCGAAACCTTCTCCCGCTCCCTTGAGCGGGCCGAACGCTTCTTGCTGCTTGGCGGCAGCCTGGCGGTTCTGCTGGCAGCGGTGGCGGTTGCCGTGGCCAGTCGCCAGTACGCATTGTCGCAACGGGACACGGTGGCACTGCTGAAAACGCTGGGGCTTACCGGTAAGGGCATCGGCCGATTGTACCTTCGCCGCCTGGCCCTGTGGGGCGTGGCGGGCATTATTGGTGGGCTGGTGCTGGCGCTGCCGCTGTTCTGGCTGCTGGCCAGGATGCTTGGCAGTGTGCTGGAGCGCCCGGTTGATATTTATCTCGACCCTGCAGCCCTGGCGCCGGCGCTGCTGACCGCGCTGGTATCCTTGTTCGCCTTCGCGTACCCGCCGGTTCGCCGCCTGCGCAATGTGCCGGCTATGCGGGTGCTGCGCTCCCAGCCCGGGGAAACCGGCCGGGAAGCCGTTCCGGACCTGGTCATCGCCGTGCTGGCCATCTTCGGGCTGGTGTGGATGTATGCCGGCGAACTTGCCCTGGTGGCATCGCTGCTGGGCGGGCTGGTGTTATTGCTGGCAGTGCTGGGGCTGGTGGGCTGGTTGATGGTCTCGGTGCTGCGCAAAGTGCGCGGTGGTGGCAACGCCTGGCGCCTGGCCCTTGTTGGCCTTTATCGGCACCGTCAGGCCAGCATGGCGCAAATGGCGGTATTTGCCATGACCCTGATGCTGGCGGCGACATTGGTGCTGGTCCGTTCGTCCCTGCTGGACGACTGGCAGGCCCAGCTTCCGGACGATGCTCCCAATCACTTCCTGATAAACATAGCGCCGGACACGGTGGACGAGGTTGATGCCTATTGGGCGCAGCAGGGATCGCCCCTGGACACCGTCTATCCCATGGTGCGTGGCCGTTTGACCGAACTGAACGACCAGCCTGTGAAAGAAGCGGTCAGTAAGGATGAGCGAATTAACGCGCTTAACCGGGAGCTGAACCTGACCTGGATGGAAGACCTGCCCGAAGACAACCGGATTGTGGAAGGCGAGTGGTTTGCTGCGGGCGTAACCGAGGGGGTCTCGGTGGAAGCCGAGCTGGCGGAGAGGCTGGGGCTGAAACTTGGCGACCGGCTGACCTTTACCATAGGCTCGGAACAGGTCACCGAGCCGGTCGTCAGTATCCGTACCGTGCAATGGGACAGCATGAAGCCGAACTTCTACATTGCCTTTCCCCCGGACGGCGGCCTGACCGACATGCCGGCTACCTGGATTACCAGTTTCCATCTGGGGGCCAGCAACAAGGTGGCCCTGAACGAGTTTTCGCGCCGTTTTCCCACGGTGTCGGTGCTGGAGATCGATCACATTATCGAGCGCATCCAGGATATCGTCCGCCAGGTCACCCAGGCCATTGAGGCCATTCTGGCGCTGATTCTTGCGGCGGCACTGGTTGTGATGGCGGCGGTCGTCAGCGCGACCTTGCGGGACCGTCAGCGTGAAGGTGCCCTGTTGCGGACGCTGGGCGGCCAACAATCTCTGCTGGTGCGCAGCACCATGCTCGAGTTTGCCTTGCTTGGGTTCGTTGCCGGGATATTGGGCGTGCTGGCGGCGGAAGCGGCGGTTTATGCCTTGCAGGTGAGAATGTTCGAGGGCAGTTTTCAGTGGCATTGGGAAGTGATGCTGCCAGTGCCATTGATCAGCGCGTTGCTGCTGGCCCTGTTTGGCCGCTGGCAGTTGCGGCCGGTACTCAGCGTGTCACCCATGCTGTTGCTGCGCCGGCTCGAGTGAGCCGGCAATGACGGCGTTTTAGCGGTAATTGGCGAGAATGGCGTCCAGTTCGCCATTCTCGCGAATCAGTTCCAGTTCCCGGTTGAAGGATTCGGCGAAGTCCGTCCAGTCAGGCCTCAACATCAGCCGGAACCCATACTGGCTGATGGCTTTGTCCGAGCTTCTGAACTCATCCGCCATGCCTTCATTTCTCAGTATCCACTTGCCCACCAGGCGATCTGCCAGCGCAGTATCGAATCGGTCGCCGTGTTGCAGGAAGCGGAACATGTCACGGTCACGGGAAACGTCAAAGCGCCGGATACGCTGGTCTTCGAAATAGGGGGCCAGGGTGGGATAGAGGTAGCCCAGGTGAGTTACCACGGTTTTCCCGAAAAGGTCGCTGGGATGTTCGAAATCCAGGTCTGAAACTTCAGGAAAGAAAAACACTTCTTCCACATTCACAACAGGATCCGTGAACAGAAACTTTTCCGGTTCTTCGGTCCATTCGATGGCTCTGGGCGTGCCATCGATGTACCCGTCTTCCAGCATCTGGTCTACCCGTTTGCGCGGTATCTTTCGTGGCTCGACCTGGTAGCCGAGCCGCGGAACGATCAGTTCCACCACATCCCACATAATACCGGCAGGCTCGGAGTCCTGGACGATCAGGTACGGGGGGTAGCCGTTAGGGGATACATTGAAGTGGAAAACCCCCGGGCCGGTTTCTCCGCTATAGGCTGCCATGGAAAAGCAGCCTGCGGTTATCAGCCCGGAGAGTGTCCGGAAACCAATGCTCTTGAGGTGTCGGACCAGTTTAGTCATCGCAAGAAACTCTGGTGGAAGCGGCCTATGCTTTGAAAATGCACTTATCCGGCCAACTCCCTGCCAGTGCGCTTGCCAAATATTACCGTTTTATCCGTTTGTTTCAATGATTTTGAGTCCGTGTTCAGGCCCAGGCCCGGCGGAGAACGCTCAATGCGTCCTCGAGGGTCACCTCTCTGGGGTTGAACATGATGGAGCCGTCGTCCAGTGCCTGACGGGCAATCGCCTCCAGTTGGGTTTCCAGTACCTTGCCGGTTTCCTTCAGGGTACGGGGCAACTCACAGCGCTTGTGCAGGGCATCACGAAGCTTGCGGATGGCGGAGATGCTGGCTTCGGCACGGCGGGAAGCCGGAGTGGCAGAATAGACCTCCGGGCCTTCCAGATACAGCAGCAATTCGCCCAGAGACTCACGGATGCTTTCAAGGTTGAACTCCAGCACGTACGGCAGGTACAAGCTCATGCACAGGCCGTGGGGCAGATGGCAGATGGCACCGGTGGCGTGCCCCAGGGAGTGCACCAGCCCTACCATGGAGTTGGAGAAGGCGATACCGGCCATGGTTGAGGCCTGAGCCAGCTCTAACCGGCCGTCCCGGTCTTTCGGGTTGTCCATCACCGCCAGCAGGGACTGGCTGATTTTCTTGATGGCGGCGGTGGCGTAGGCATCGCTTAACGGATTCTTGGCCATGCAAGTGAAGGCTTCAACGGCATGGGTAAGGGCGTCCATGCCGGTGGCGGCGGTAATGTGCGGCGGCAGCGTCAGGGTCATGCGCGGGTCTATAATCGCGGCATTCGGCAGCAGGAAGCTGGAGGTGAACGGCAGCTTGACGCCTTTCTTTTCGTCGGTAATGACCGCCACCGAGGTAACCTCGGAGCCCGTGCCGGCAGTTGTGGGTACTACGAAAAAGGGCTTGAGCGGATGTTTGAGCACGCCCGCGCCGGTGTACCTGGCAATGTCATCGCCACCCTCGGACACCAGGATGTTGACGGCCTTTCCGGTATCGATGGCGGATCCGCCACCGACGGCAATGATGGAGTCGCATTTTTCCTTGCGATAAACAGCGGCAATGTCCCGTACCACGGTCGTGGAGGAATCCGGCGGCACATCGTCATAGATAGAGACAATCTCCAGCCCGCTCTCTTCACAGGCTGCAATCACCGGGTCCAGCAGGCCGGCGGCCCGCACACCCTTGTCAGTAATAATCATCGGCCGTTTGGCAGCAAGTCCGGTCAGTTCGTACGGAATATGCTCCAGGGCGGCTTTACCGGCAATCACTTTTACCGGGCAGAAGAACTCGTAGTATTTGTTAGTCATTATGCTCTCACTGTCTCGACAAATTGGGTGGCAACTTTCAGGTAGATGCGGGCTGAGCTCATGAGTTTCTCCGGCAGGTGGAGGTCTGCGGGGTATTCCTTGACCGCCCGCTGTGCCACGAGTTTTGGAAGGATGAACGACTCAAGGCGGTTCAGCACCCGGGTCATACGCACGGCGTAGCTGACATCGCCATCCACCAGCATGCGATCGTTGGCGAAGGCAACAGAGGTTTTCTCCTGGAACGACAACACCAGGAACGCGTGGGCCATGTGTTTGAACTGGATAGACAGGTCCACGGGGCGCGGGGCGGTGTCACCGTGAAAGTGCAATTTGCCGTCGCCGGTGTGTTCCACAATCAGTTTCGGCCCGTTGGGCATAACCTGCATCTCGAACAGAAAACCTTCGGGCAGGGCGCGGACTTCTTCGCGGGTGGGTTCGTCTACGTCACTGATCGCCTGCAGTGCCCGGCCCATTACCTGGAACATCAGTTCCACATAATTACGCCTGGCCTGAAACATCATCGGTTGGAGTCGCTTGAGGAGCATGTTCGCAATCCGGTTGTTGTTGGTTTCAGTGATTTTTAGAGTTATTGCTCTAGAAGTCAATGCATTCAGTGACACGAACTCCGCGTCAGGCTGGCAAATTGACCGGGCACAAAAAACCGGAGGCTTGTGGCCTCCGGTTCCCGGGCTTGCGGCGTTGCCGTCAGTTGGTCATGGCGGCGAGTTTACGCTTGGCTTCCTCGCCCACATCGCCACCGGCTTCGGCAGCGGCTGCATAGTATTGCACCGCCTCGTCTCTCCGCCCTTGCTGCCGGGAAATATCCCCCAGCCGCAGGTAAGCGATAGAGGTGGGCACCACCTGATTCGCCCGTTCAAGGTGTTCGCGGGCTTTGGTGAGGTTGTTCAGTTGCAGCTCGTTCAGGCCGTTGTAAAGCTGGTACTCGAACATTTCCGGATACAGCGAGACGGCTTTGTCGAAGTCGGCACGGGCTTTCTCAGCCTGGTCCTGTGCCTTGTAGATGCGGCCACGCAGGGCATAGAACATGGCTTCACGGGGTTCTGCCTTAATGGCCTGGTTTACCGAAGCCAGGGCTGCCTCGTAATCCCCCTCGGACGCCAGTTTCATGGCTTTGTCGTGGGCATCGTAGGCGGGTTGGAGTTGTTTGATTTTGGCAATCCGGCGCTGGTACACGTCCCGGCCCCGGTAGCCGCCCCCACCGAGTTCCTGCACCAGTTGCTGGTTCGCCTCCACCCGACGGGCGGAGGGCGGGTGGCTGGCAAACAGCCCGCTCAGCCAGTTGCTCTCCCGGCCTTCGGAGAGTTGAAGGAAAATTTCCTGGAGTTCCACGGCTGCCTGGGGATCATAGCCTGCCGCTTTCATGTATTCGATGCCATAGGCATCCGATTCCAGTTCGTCGCCCTGGCTGTACCGTGCCAGCGCCAGCTGTGCGCCAACGGCTGCGCCTCCCATAATCAGGCTTGCCCATTCATTGTCAGAGACCGCAATGCCGATTCCCGCCATGCCTGCACTGATCAGCATGCCTTGCTGCATACGCTGAACGCTGTGGCGGGCCGCAGCGTGAACAATTTCATGGCCCAGTACCGACGCCAGCTGGGCTTCGTCTTCAAGCTTCACCAACAACCCCCGGTTGATGGCAATCTTGCCCCCCGGCAGGGCCCAGGCGTTGGGTACACTGTTGTTCAGCACCACGAAATCGTAGGGGAGGTCCGGACGATCACTGACCTGCGCCATCTTCATGCCGACTTCCCGAACGTACACCGTCAGCTCAGGGTCAATATAGAACTGACCGCCCTGGGTTTGTTGGGTAGGGGTGTACTGTTCTGCGCCCAGAGCGAGTTCTTCGCTTTCCGAGATCAGGGACAGCTGCTTCTTGCCGGTCACCGGATTCACGGCGCAGCCCGCCAGGGCAAACAGCAAAGAAAGAACGACACACAAACGGGCGAGAGATCCGGATATCACGTTTTACTCCTTGATGGGTCAGCAACCAACGTCCTGTTCAGGGGCCGGCCATTCATGATGCTGTTTTTATAGCACAGCCAGGCGGTGGTTTCCTCGCCTGTACTGGCGGGGATGTGGCCGGGCCACCGCCCTTGGCGTATCATATCAGCACATTGAATAATCACCGAAATTGGCCCGGATACCGCTACCTGTGACAACGCATTACCTGGATTTTCTGGCACTGATCTGGTTTCTGGCTTGCTGGGGTGGCTATACCTGGTACTCCCGTAACCGGGCGGATTCTCGGTCTTGCCTCTCCAACACGCTGGACCTCTACCGGGAAGACTGGATGAGGGTGATGCTCAAGCGGGACAACCGCATCTCCGACGCCTCTGTGGTGGGTAACCTCGAGCGCAACGGCGCGTTCTTTGCCTCCAGCTGCCTGCTGATCCTTGCGGGTATCATCACGGCACTGGGTTACACCAGTGAAGCCATGGAAGTGTTCGCCACCATGCCGTTCGGGGCCGTACCCTCCCGGGAAATCTGGGAATTGCGGCTGGTGGTGCTGATGGTGGTGTTTGTTTACGCCTTTTTTAAATTCACCTGGTCGATGCGCATGTACAACTTCGTGGCGGTGATGATCGGCAGCGCCCCCATGCCCGACGACAGCAAAACCAGCCCGGCGGCGAGGGAGGCCTTTGCCCGCAGTGCCGGCGCCATCTGCAACCAGGCGGGCGATACCTTTAACCTTGGCCTGCGTTCCTATTACTATGCGCTCGCCGTGGTGGCCTGGTTCATACACCCGCTGGCCCTGATTGCGGCGGCGACGCTGGTGGTATACGTGCTCTACCGCAGGGAATTCCACTCTGATGCGCTGGCATCCTTGCGTGCCGGCAAAGTATTTGAAGAAGCCACCCCCGCCCGCACGGGTGACGATGCAAAAACGAAAAACTGACCTGCAGGATTTTCCTGAATGAATGACGAAACCCGAATTAACCGGGTGAACCGGTTTTTGAACACGCTCAACCAGGCCCGGGAACTCGGCCTGGCCGCAAGGGAAGCGGGTGAAGGCTACCTGGTCATGGAGCTGCCCTACAGCGACAAAATCATCGGTAACCCTGACACCGGCGTGATCCACGGTGGCGCCATCACCACCCTGATGGACACCACCTCCGGCTCGGTGATGATCTGCGCCCTGGAAGAATTCGAACTCTGCCCGACCCTGGACTTGCGGGTAGATTACATGCGCCCGGCAGAACCCCATAAACCGGTCTTCGCCCGGGCCGAAACCTACAAGATCACCAAGAACATCATCTTCACCCGCTGCGAAGCCTACCAGGAAGGCGGCGAAACCATCGCCAACTGCGTGGGCACCTTCATGCGCATCGGCAAAGAAGCCACGCCTAAAAGCTACCGCGACCTGATCACCGGAGGCGCCGAATGACCGACCCGGAAATCCTCAAGCACACCCGGGAAAGCGGCGACTTCTCCAGAATGCTCGACGCCGTACCCTACGCCAAGTGGATCGGCCTGCAGTGCGAGCGCTTCGGTGACGACCTGATTTTCCGCTTGCCCAAGAAAGAAGAAAACCTCGGCAACCCCATCCTGCCCGCCATCCACGGTGGCGTGATTGGCGGCTTTATGGAAATGTCTGCGGCGATCTACCTGATGATGTCCCAGGACACCTTCAGAATGCCCAGAATCGTCGACTTCTCCCTCGACTACCTGCGCGCCGGTCTCAACCGTGAAACCTACGCCGAATGCCGCCTGACCCGCCAGGGCAACCGGGTAGCCAACGTAATGATCACCGCCTGGCAAAAATCCCGTTCCCAGCCCATAGCCACGGCCCGCGCGCACTTCCTTCTCGAAGACTGAATTGGTTCTGGCCGGGGTTGAAATGCCCCGGTCGACCCCCATCTCTGGTTCAAGAAATTTCAGCATTGGTGCAGGCAAGCGGGTGGGGATGGCTTTCCGAAACACGCCTCGAGACGTCCCTGTGCGGCTCGGGCTCCGCCATCCATGGCTCCGCACGGTTTCGGAAAGCCATCCCCACCCACTTGCCCAGACATCGTGCTTTCACTGGACCAACTCAAAAGTTGGGTGGCCTGGGCCGGTAGGTTCTTCCAAAACCTTGCGGAGCCATGGATGGCGGAGCAGAGCGTACATGGACGTATTCACAGCGTGTTTTGGAAGAACCTACCGGCCCAGGCCGCTCCACCAAAAGTTAGAACCCGAGCAGGAGAAAACAAAGCCATGACGGTAGAAACCAGCAAAGAGACACTAGGATTCCAGACCGAAGTGAAGCAACTGCTTCACCTGATGATCCACTCTCTGTACTCGAACAAGGAAATCTTCCTTCGTGAGCTCATCTCAAACGCCTCAGACGCCGAAGACAAACTCCGCTTCGCCGCCCTGAAAGACGACAAACTCTACGAAGGCGATTCCGAACTCAAAATCCGCCTGGATTACGACAAAGACGCCGGCACCATCACCATTGCCGACAACGGCATCGGCATGACCCGTGACGATGTGATTGCCAACCTTGGCACCATCGCCCGCTCCGGTACTGCAGAGTTCCTCAAGCAGTTGTCGGGTGACGAAAAGAAAGACAGCAAGCTGATCGGCCAGTTTGGTGTGGGCTTCTACTCTGCCTTCATCGTGGCGGACAAGGTAGATGTATTCACCCGCCGTGCCGGTGCACCGGTCGAAGAGGGTGTGCATTGGGAGTCCAAGGGCGATGGCGAGTTCACCATCGAGCCGGTGAGCCGTGAGCAGCGCGGTACCGAAATCGTGCTGCACCTGAAAGCCGAAGACAAAGAGTTTGCGGATGGCTGGAAGCTGCGCAGCCTGGTGAAGAAGTACTCTGATCACATCTCCTTCCCGGTCGTGATGAAAGCCGAGTCCGAGGAAGAGGACAAGAAGGGTGAAGATGAGACGGTCAACGATGCCACCGCCCTGTGGACGCTGCCCCGTACCGAGATCAAGGACGAAGAGTACAAGGAGTTCTATAAGCACATCGCCCACGACTTCGAAGACCCGCTCACCTGGTCCCACAACAAGGTGGAAGGCAAGCTGGACTACACCAGCCTGCTGTATATCCCGAAGCGTGCGCCGTTTGACCTGTATAACCGCGAAGCGCCCCGTGGCCTGAAGCTGTATGTTCAGCGTGTATTCATCATGGACGACGCCGAGCAGTTCCTGCCGTTGTACCTGCGTTTCGCCAAGGGTGTGATCGATTCCAACGACCTGTCCCTGAACGTATCGCGGGAAATCCTGCAGAACGACAGCACCGTGGAGAGCATCCGCACTGCCATGACCAAGCGGGTGCTGGACATGTTGTCGAAGCTGGCCAAGAAAGAGGGTGATGACTACCAGGGCTTCTGGGACGAGTTCGGCACCGTGCTGAAAGAAGGCCCGGCCGAAGACTTCAGCAACCGCGAGAAAATTGCCGGCTTGCTGCGGTTTGCCTCTACCCACACTGGTGAGTCGACCCAGAACGTCTCTCTGGACGAGTACATCGGCCGGATGAAAGACGGCCAGAAAAAGATCTACTACATTACCGGCGACAACTTCGCGGCCACCAAGAGCAGCCCGCACCTGGAAGTGTTCCGCAAGAAGGGCATCGAGGTACTCATCCTGTCGGATCGTATCGACGAGTGGATGATGGGTTACCTGAACGAATACGACAGCAAGCAGTTCCAGGACGTTGCCCGTGGTGACTTGGACCTTGGCGAAGTGGAAACCGAGGAAGACAAGAAGCACCAGGAAGAAGCGGCCAAGGAGCACAAGGACCTGCTGGAGCGTATCAAGAAGGTGCTGGACGATCAGGTGCAGGAAGTGCGGGTAACCAACCGCCTGACCGATTCACCGGCGTGCCTGGTGGTTGGCCAGTTCGATATGGGCGCCCAGATGAAGAAGATCATGGAAGCTGCCGGCCAGAAAGTGCCGGAGAGCAAGCCGATCTTTGAAATCAACGTGGACCACCCGCTGGTGCAGCGCCTGGAAACCGAGCAGGGCGAGGAGCGCTTCAAGGAGCTGTCTGCGGTTCTGTTTGACCAGGCCACATTGGCCAGCGGTGAACAGCTGAAAGATCCCGGTGCCTATGTCAGCCGCCTGAACCGGTTGCTGCTGGAACTTGCGAACTGATAGCGATCGTTACTGTGGTTGAGAAAAAGGGGCTGGTGAGCAAATCACCGCCCCTTTTTTGTTGGCAATGAGAAATGTTTTCGATAAATAAAATCTTTCGCCAGGTTATTTCTAATTAATTGTTACTAATCATGGTTCCGGCGTATCTTGACCTCACATCCCGGAACTTTAGGGGCCGTTTATAGTCACGCACTATGCTGGCGTTAGGAAAGATTCAAGCAGGCAAACGTGAGTGATCTATATTAAGTGTTGCCCTGATAAGAAAGACCGAATGTCTAAATGACGAAAACAGGAGAGTGCTATGTCTGAGAATAATTCTGGTGGTAAGTGCCCGGTAATGCACGGTGCCAACTCCACCGAAAATCGCGATGTCATGAATTGGTGGCCGGAAGCCCTCAACCTCGACATCCTGCACCAGCACGACCGCAAGACCAATCCCCTCGGTGAAGATTTCGACTACCGGGAAGAAGTCAAAAAACTCGATTTTGAAGCCGTCAAGAAAGACCTGCACGCCCTGATGACAGACAGCCAGGACTGGTGGCCGGCAGACTGGGGTCACTACGGTGGTCTGATGATTCGTATGTCGTGGCACGCCGCTGGTACCTACCGTATCCAGGACGGCCGTGGTGGCGGTGGTACGGGTAACCAGCGCTTTGCCCCGCTGAACTCCTGGCCCGATAACGTCAGCCTCGACAAGGCCCGCCGTTTGCTGTGGCCGATCAAGAAAAAGTACGGCAATAAACTGAGCTGGGCAGACCTGATTATTCTTGCTGGTACGGTGGCCTATGAGTCTATGGGCCTGCCGTCTTACGGCTTCTCCTTCGGCCGTGAGGACATCTGGCACCCGGAAAAAGACATCTACTGGGGCAACGAGAAAGAGTGGCTGGCACCGTCTGACGAGCGCTACGGCGACGTCGATAAGCCAGACACCATGGAAAACCCGCTTGCCGCGGTTCAGATGGGCCTGATCTACGTAAACCCGGAAGGTGTAAATGGCCAGCCGGATCCGATCAAGACCGGTGAACAGGTTCGCGTAACCTTTGCCCGTATGGCGATGGACGATGAAGAAACCGCAGCCCTGACAGCCGGTGGCCACACAGTTGGTAAGTGTCACGGTAACGGTGACGCAGGTGCCCTCGGCCCCGAGCCGGAAGCGGCGGATGTAGAAGAGCAGGGCTTTGGCTGGAGCAACCCGAACATGAAGGGTAAGGCTGCCAATGCCGTGACTTCCGGTATTGAAGGTGCCTGGACCACCCATCCGACCAAGTTTGATATGGGTTACTTTGACCTTCTGTTCGGCTACGAGTGGGAGCTCAAGAAGAGCCCGGCCGGTGCCTGGCAGTGGGAACCCATCAACATGAAGGAAGAGGACAAGCCGCTGGACGCCAGCGACCCGTCCAAGCGCCACAATCCGATCATGACCGATGCGGATATGGCCATGAAGATGGACCCGAAGTACCGCGCCATCTGCGAGAAGTTCATGGCAGATCCGGAATACTTCAAGGATTGCTTCGCCCGTGCCTGGTTCAAGCTGACTCACCGGGATCTGGGCCCCAAGAGCCGTTATATCGGCCCGGAAGCGCCGGCAGAAGACCTGATCTGGCAGGATCCGGTACCGGCAGGCAGCACCGACTACTGCGAAGAAGTGGTGAAAGAGAAGATTGCAGACAGCGGCCTGAGCATCAGCGAGATGGTCAGCACTGCCTGGGATAGCGCCCGTACCTTCCGTGGCTCTGACATGCGCGGCGGTGCCAACGGTGCCCGTATCCGCCTGGCTCCGCAGAAAGACTGGGAAGGCAACGAGCCGGCCCGTCTGAGCAAGGTGCTCAAGGTGTACGAGCAGATCTCTGCCGAAACCGGTGCCAGCGTGGCCGATGTGATCGTCCTGGCCGGTAGCGTGGGTATCGAAAAAGCAGCGAAAGCTGCCGGTTACGATGTTCGCGTACCCTTCCTGAAGGGCCGTGGCGACGCAACCGACGAGATGACCGATGCGCCGTCTTTCGAATACCTGGAACCGGTAGCCGATGGCTTCCGTAACTGGCAGAAGAAAGACTACATCGTGAAGCCGGAAGAGCTGCTGCTCGACCGCGCCCAGCTGATGGGTCTGACGGCACCGGAGATGACAGTTCTGGTTGGCGGTATGCGGGTGCTCGGCACCAACCACAGTGGCACCAAGCACGGTGTGTTCACAGACCGTGAAGGCCAGCTCACGAACGACTTCTTCGTGAACCTGACCGACATGGCCTACAGCTGGAAGCCGGTGGGTAACGGAACCTACGAGATCCGTGACCGCAAGACCGACCAGGCCAAGTGGACCGCAAGCCGCGTAGACCTGGTGTTCGGCTCCAACTCCATCCTGCGTTCCTACGCAGAGGTGTACGCCCAGGACGATAACGGTGAGAAGTTCGTGAAGGACTTTATCGCTGCCTGGACCAAGGTCATGAACAACGACCGCTTCGACGTACAGGCATAATCTACCGGTAACGTTGTAGAATAAGCCGGGCGTCCTGTTTCGGGATGCCCGGCTACCTATTTTCCCCCGAATTCCTTACAATCCGCACCGCCTGATTTTTGATCAGCCGCATTCTGATTCACTTCTCTCAGTTCCTGGAGCCTTCATGCGAATCATCCTTGCCCCGATGGAAGGGCTGGTCGACGCACCCATCCGTGAAACCCTGACCAAAGTCGGCGGGATTGACCGGTGCGTGACGGAATTTATTCGCGTGACCCACGGCATGTTGCCGCCCCGGATTTTCTACAAGTACGCCCCGGAACTTTACAACAACGCGTTGACTGAAGTGGGCACGCCCGTGGCCGTTCAACTGCTGGGCTCCAACGCTGAAATGATGGGCCGTCATGGGGCCAAGGCCGCCGAGCTGGGAGCAGGGCAGGTGGACATCAACTTCGGCTGCCCGGCCAAGACCGTGAACAAGCATAAGGGCGGCTGTGTACTGATGCGCGAGCCGGAGCTGATGTATGAGATCACCGCAGCCGTTCGTAAAGCCGTGCCTGCGGATATTTCGGTCACCGCCAAGATGCGCCTGGGCTATGACGACCGTTCCATGGGTGTGGCCTGTGGTCAGGCATTGGAAGCAGCCGGGGCCTCGGAAATCGTGATTCACGCCCGCAGCAAAGTAGACGGCTACAAACCGCCGGCCTACTGGGAAGAAATCGCCAGGGTACGCGAAGCGGTCAAAAGCCACGTCATCGCCAACGGCGAAATCTGGACTGTGGACGATTACTGGCGCTGCCGGAAAGTCTCCGGCTGCGACGATGTGATGATCGGCCGCGGCCTGATTGCCCGGCCAGACCTGGCGGCACAGATTAAAGCCTCCCAGAACGGTGAAACACTGGAATCCATGACTTGGGCCGAGGCTGTGGTTCTGGTGCGGGAATACGCTTCCGCCCTGCAAACCCGCCTGGAAGACAAATACGTGACCGGCCGCATCAAGCAATGGCTCAACTACCTGCGCCAGGGCTTTGCCGAAGCCGAAGCCCTGTGGCCCCAGGCCCGTAAAATCCGCGAAGTGGCGCCGATGCTGGCCTGCCTGGATCAACCGGTTGACCTGCCGCAGCGCAGCTCCAACGCCGCCTAGCCCTCGTTCTCCATCATGGGCGTGTAATCACCGGAACGGGCCAGGCCATTGAGTCTGGCCCGTTTTTTCATGGCCGCCTGTGATGCCCCGGCGTTCTCCAGTCTTCCGGCCCAGGCTTTCTGGGCGGGCTCCTGCAGCGCCCGGCCGTAGGAGAAACTCAGCTCCCACGGGTGGTAGCCCAGGCTGTTCAGAGCGTTGAGGTTTTCGGTGGATTCTTCAGGTGTCTGGCCACCGGAAAGAAAGAAAATCCCCGGCACGGCCGCTGGCACCACTCGCCGGAACACACTCAGTGTCGCTTCGGCAACCTGTTCCGGTGTGGCTTTGCCGGTTTCCTTGCCCGGCGTCACCATGCTGGGCTTCAGCACCATGCATTCCAGGTTCACCCGGTGCCGGTGCAGGGCCTTGAATACTTCCAGCAGCACGTCTTCGCTCACCTCTGCAGCCCGCTCGATGGTGTGGTTGCCGTCAATCAGTACCTCCGGCTCAACAATCGGCACAATACCCATCGACTGACACACAGCGGCATAGCGGGCCAGCACCTCTGCGTTGGATTTGATGGCCTGGAACGAGGGCAGGGTATCCGAGATATGGAACACATCCCGCCACTTGGCAAATCGCGCACCCATGGATTTGTAGTGTTCCAGCCTTGCAGCCAGGCCATCCAGCCCATAGGTAATCTCGTCCCCCGGGGCATTCACCAGCGGGCCTTTACCCTGATCGACCTTGATGCCGGGCACAACGCCCTGACTGGCAAGCAGCTTGGGGATAGCGACGTCATCCAGGCTCAGTTGTTCCAGAGTTTCGTCGTAAAGAATCACGCCGCTGATGTGTTTGCCAAGGCCGGGCGTGGAGAAAATAATGCTGCGGTATTCGCGCCGTGTGGCTTCCGTGGACTCCACACCGACCGCCTTGAAGCGCTTGGCGATGGTGGGCGTGCTCTCGTCAGCAGCCAGTATGCCTTTGCCGGGCTGCACCAGGTCGGCAATGGTGGTAATAAGGTCGCCCTGAATGGTCATGGTACCTCCGTGGAAGGATGTGGTGATCAAACGTGCTTTTCAGTGTAGCCGGTAATTTGCGCGGTGGTATTTGATCTGGGCTAAGGCAGGATAAGGCGCCAGCTTCTAGACTTGAGATAGAACAAAACAACAGGGACAAAAACAGGGGCAAGGCGCCATGAAAACCGTTGTGAGTATCAGCCAGGGCTCATCCGAGTACGACTACGAGCTTGAAACCCGGTTTCTGGGCCAGGACTTCCGGGTGATCAGGGTGGGGAGCGATGGTAACCTGGACCGTGCCGAGGCCGTTCTGGATTCGGTGCGTGAACAGGCAGATGCCATTGGCCTGAGTATGATCCACGACCATTACCAGGTAGGGCGGGAGCAGCTTCAGCACCCGGATACCTCGCGTCTGGAAGCCTGTGTGCCGGATAAGCCCGTCACCACCGGGGCCGGCCTTCGGGGCATTCTCCAGGAATGGGCCGTGCGCCATACCCAGACCGAACTGGGCCATTTTTTCGACAACGCCCGGGTGCTGTTCCTCAACGGCCAGGCCGGTTTCCGCATTGCCAGGGCGCTGTCGGAACATACAGACAACCTGCTGTTCGCTGATCCTTACCTGGATTTCGGCGTGCCGCGTCTGCTGACTTCCCTGAGCCAGCTGGAAGCCTACACCAAGCTCACCGCACCGGTGATGTTCAGCCCCAATGCCGTGAAGGTCATCGAGCGACTGCATCGTACTCCGCTTTACCGGATGGGGGAGAAGCTGATCAGCGGTTCCCTGCATGAATCGGTCAGGGACTGCCATGTGATTGTCGGGGCGATGGGGGATCTGGAGGCGTTTACGGAGAAAGAGCTGGATGGCAAAACCGTGATCACCTCGCGGGTGAGCGAATCTGCCCTGGACTGGTTCCGTTCCCGGAAAGTCGCCATGGTGGTGGACTACAGCCCCTGGCTGGAAGGTCGGCCAGTGGGGGTGAACGTTATGGAGGCGATGATCAGCGCAGCGTTGTCACGAACTCCGGAGCAGCTGGGTGCGGATGACTTTCTCGATGTGATCGAGCGGCTCGGGGTAGAACCCCGGATTCTGTACCCCAATGGCTACCGCCGAATAAACCGGTTCGCCTTTGTAATCCATCCGCTGTCCCAACAGTATCTGACCAAAACCCCGCCCCTGGACTGGGTCGCCAGCGTATCGCCGCCGGCGGTGATGAACCTGGTGGAAAAAGCCATCGCCTATACGCCGCCATTTGTGTATTCGAAGGTCTCCGGCATTCAGTCACCCACTGGTGATGAAGTGGAAGGCTGGCTGATTACCGTGGGCGGCACCCCGAAAGAAATCATGGCCCACGACCCGGAGTTTACCTACAGCCGCTTGCTGGCGGCGGCAAAGCTGGCCAGGAAACTGGGCGCCCAGATTATGGGCCTGGGCGCGTTTACCAAGGTAGTCGGGGATGCCGGGATTACGGTGGCCAAGCGGGCACCGCTGCCGATTACTACCGGCAACAGCTACAGCGCCTCAGGTGCCCTTTGGGCCGCCCACGACGCGGCGCAGCGTATTGGCAGGGTGAGTATCGGCAAAAGCGGCAAGATGGCTGGCAAGGCCATGGTTGTGGGCGCTACCGGAGCCATTGGTTCTGTGTGCGCCCGGTTGCTGGCCAAGGCCGTGGATGAAATCTATATGGTTGCTCCGGAAGCGGCCAAGCTGCTGGCCCTGAAGGAAAGCATCGAACTGGAAACCCCGGGTGCTATCGTTCACGTGGCAGCCACCACCGATCGCGATCTTCCGGATATGGATATGGTGGTAACGGCCACCTCCGGGGCCGGCAAACGCATCCTGGATATCATGAAGGTGAAGCCCGGCTGCGTGATCACCGACGTGGCCCGGCCGCTGGATATTCCTGCAGAAGATGTTGCCCGGCGGCCGGATGTATTGGTCATCGAATCCGGTGAAATCCAGCTTCCCGGGCCGGTAAAGATGAAAGACATTGGCCTGCCCAAAGGCATCGCCTATGCCTGCCTGGCCGAAACCATCGTACTGACGCTGGAAGCCCGGTTCGAAAACTTCACCCTGGGCCGTAATATCGAATGGGAGAAGGTGCGGGAAATCTACAAACTCGGCCTGAAGCACGGCATGCAGCTGGCGGCGGTGTCCGGGGTTAACGGTGTGTTCACCGAGGAGGACTTCGAACGGGTACGGGCGCTTGCCGCAGAGGCCACAGAGCCCGCCTGATTACGAAATTGGCCCGCAATCACCTGACGCCCCCGTAAAAGGGGGCGTAGCCTGTAGGAATGTATTCGAGCCCACAGGTTCAGGAGAGTTTGCTATGAACGCGCCAGCGACACAGATCAAGAAGTCCACAAGGGGCTACCGGAGTGCGACACCGCCGGGACTGGTTCCGGAAGTGCGCAGTCCGGATTTCGAGTTTCCGGAGGATCTCCCAAAATACTGGTGGGATAACGACCCGGTAAAAACCTTGTTGCTGGGGGCGTTGTCTGCCAGCTTCCCGCCCGGAGAAAAATTCTTCATTGATTCTGTCCGTCACTACCAGGACCAGATTACGGACCCGGAGCTGAAGAAGGCGATCCGGGCATTTATCGGCCAGGAGGCTCATCACTCGAAAGAGCACAAACTGATGAACGGCTTCCTCGAGGAGCGGGGCGTTGGTCTGGGCCGGCTAGAGCGTGAAGTTCAGTGGTTCATGAACAAGCTGCGCAGGAACTTCACCCCGGAGCGCCAGCTGGCCCATACCGTGGCGGTTGAGCACTTTACGGCCCTGATGGCAGAGGAGTTTCTGCTCAAGTTTGATGCGCTCGAGGAAATGGACCCGAGGATCGCGCCAGTCTGGGCCTGGCACGCTATTGAAGAGTCAGAGCACAAGGCGGTGGCCTTTGATGTTTATAAGAGTATCGGCGGCAGCGAGTTTATCCGGGTAACGGAAATGATGGTTGTGAGCGTGATCTTCCCGTTCTTCAGCACGCTGCATGTGATTCAGCTGATGAAGGAAGACGGCCAGCTGGGGAACCTGAAATCCTGGGCCGGGGCCTTTAATTATATGTGGGGTAAGCCGGGTGTATTCCGCAAGCTGATACCGTCTTACCTGAAGTATTACAGCCCGAACTTCCACCCCTGGAACAACGACGCCCGGGATCTTGTGGAGAAGGCTAAGAAGCGCTGGCTGCCAGCGTCGCTTCAAGGTTGAGCAGGGCGCGTTTACGCTCGATGCCCCAGCGGTAGCCCCCGAGGCTGCCGTCAGACCGGACAACCCGGTGGCAGGGTATTACCACCGCCAGTTTATTGGCTGCACAGGCCGTAGCAACGGCGCGCGTGGCTTTCGGGCGGCCCAGCATCCGGGCAAGTTCGCTGTAACTGACGGTGGTGCCTGCCGGAATTTTCAGAAGGGCTTGCCAGACTTCTTTCTGGAAGACAGAGCCTTTTGGTGACAGGGGTATCGGTAGGCTGCCAGTGGGGGTGTCGACAAGCTGCCGCACGGGGTCAAGTACGTCGGCGATGCCGGCTGCTGCGGGCTTTATAACCTGGCCCGGGAAATGGGCGTGAAGCAGGGCGACAAGTTCTTCGTCTGTGTCGCCCAGCTCGATGGCGCAGAGGCCTTCTTCGGACCAGCTGGCCAGAAGCTGGCCCTGTGAGCATGGGGTGATGCCATAGTGCATCACCGCATTATCCTTCCAGTACTTTGCGCATGTTATAGCGCAGGAACTGGGCTCCACGAACCGTGACTCGCTGCTCGTCGACCACTTCAAAGCCGTGCCGCTCAAAGAACGGCCGTGCGACCACGCTGGACTCGGTTTTCAGCTCTTTCACACCCATGCCGATCAGTTGCTTCTCCGCCTCATGGTAGAGGGTGGAGGCAATGCCCCGGCGGGCAAAGTTGGGCGCGGTGAACACCAGGTCAATGGTGCCGTCCTTGTCGTAGGAAATGAACCCGGCCAGGTCGTCGCCTTCCTCGGCGACCAGGGTTTCCAGCGAGTCCAGCCGAGCGCGCCAGACATCCAGGTGAGGCGTGCGGGAGGCCCAGGCATAGCGCTGGGTTTCATCATAGGCCCCAGCGGTCAGCTCATGTACGGAATCCGTAAACAGCCGAACCACCGGGCTCAGATCCTGAATCTGGTACTTGCGAATCGTGATAGACGTGATTGTGTTCATGTCAGCTCAGTGTGCACCTGTGTTGGATAGCAGGTTAAAACCGTTATTCCACTATACCCGCAGCATACCCCGTACAGCAGGAAAATCCAGCATTCATACCCACTCAAATTGCTTGACCGCATTCCCGGCACCCTTTAACATTCATTAAAAATGAATGTTAAGAAACCTTGATAGAGGAATACCTGATGGCATTGTCATTTCTGAACATTTTCAAGAAAGAAGAGAAAGAAACTGAGACCGCAAAGGTTGAAGGTTTTGACCCCAAAGCCAACGCGGAAGAGAAGAAGGAAGAAGCCAGTAAAGGCGGCCATGGTGGTGGCACCTGCTGTGGTTCCTGTTCCTGAGAAGCCTGGCGTTTATCTGTAATTGCCTGCAAAAAACCCGGTTGCTTGCGCAACCGGGTTTTTTTCAACTCGTCAGCTGATTACTTCAGCCGCACTTGCTGTCGCCGCAGGACAGGCAGGTAGCACAGCCGTCCATCACGATCACAGCCTTGGTATTGCACTTGCCGCACATGGTGGCGTTGGCAGGGTAGTCGCTGCCTGTGTCGTCGTTGGTGGCCTTGTCCTGGCTGGCTTCAAACTCCGCACGCTTCTCGGCGAGAATGCGCTTGGTGGTTTCGCTCAACTCGTCGCTTTCCAGCAGGCCGATGGCTTTCAGGTGTTTCTCGATCACGGCGCCGATTTCGGCCACCAGTGACGGCATGAAGACGCCGCCTTTCTTGAAGTAACCACCGTTCGGGTCATACACGCTGCGCAGCTCTTCCACCAGGAAGGTGACGTCGCCACCTTTGCGGAATACCGCCGAGATAACGCGGGTGAGGGCGATAACCCACTGGAAATGTTCCATCGACTTGGAGTTGATGAACACTTCATAGGGCTGGCGGCTCTCGTGGTCAGTGCCTTCGTTGAGTAGGATGTCATTGATGGTGATGTACATCGCGTGCTCGGCCACGGGCGGCTTGATCTTGTAGGTGGTGCCCAACAGGAAATCCGGCCGCTCGATGTATTCATTCATCTCCACCGGCTTGGTTTCTGCCTGTACCGGTGCCTGGTGTTCGTTCGGGGTTTCCGCATCGGCTTTCTTGACCCGGTAGCCGACGATTTTGTTGCTGATTTTGACTGTCATTTTGCTGTTCCTGTCTGTCGGTTTCCGGACTCAGTATTTTCCGTAGGTGCCTTCTTTGAGGGCGTCGAAAAGGTTGGCGGCGGTATGGACTTCGCCGTCGTACTCTACCTGTTCGTTGCCCTTCAGGGTGACTTTGCTGCCATCGTCCAGGGTGAACTCATACAGGGTATTCTCAAGGTCCTTCTCTTTAACCAGCACGCCCTGGAACGCCTCCGGGTTGAAGCGGAAAGTGGTGCAACCCTTCAGGCCCATGTCGTAGGCGTACAGGTAGATGCCCTTGAAGTCCTGGTACTTGAAGTCCTGCGGTACGTTGGCGGTCTTGGAAATGGAGGAATCAACCCACTTCTGAGCGGCCGCCTGAATGTCTACGTGCTGCTTCGGTGATACATCATCGGATGTGGTGAAGTAGCCGGGCAGCTTCTTGTCGTCGTCATCGGAGAACGGCATGGCGCCCGGGTTGACCAGGTGGCGGTAGGCCAGCAGTTCGAAGCTGAACACGTCCACTTTTTCCTTGGTTTTCCGGCCTTCACGGATGATGTTCCGGGCATAGTGGTGCGAGAAGCTCGGCTCAATACCGTTACTGGCGTTGTTGGCCAGGGACAGGCTGATGGTGCCGGTCGGAGCAATGGAAGTGTGGTGGGTAAAACGGCCACCTTTCTCGGCCAGTTGCTTGACCAGCTCCGGCTCTACGTGGCCGATCTGCTGCATGTAGCGGCTGTACTTCGCGTGCAGCAGCTTACCCTTGAGAATGTCGCCCACCTTGTAGCCGTCTTTAGCCAGCTCAGGGCACTTGCTCATCATCTTCGGAGTCACTTCGAACTCGTCTTCCATGATCGGAGCCGGGCCCTTCTCTTCGGCCAGGGCCAGGGACTGGCGCCAGCCTTCTACGGCCATCTCCCGAACCACTTCTTCGGTGAACTTCACGGATTCATCTGAACCGTATGGCATGCGCAGCATAGCCAGGGTAGAGCCGAGGCCCAGAATACCCATGCCGTGACGGCGCTTGTAGGTAATTTCGTGGCGCTGCTCGGCCAGCGGCAGGCCGTTGATTTCCACTACGTTATCCAGCATACGGGTGAAGGTGCCAACGACCTTGCGGTATTTCTCGTAGTTGAAGCTGGCCTTGTCGGTGAACGGGTAGTCCACGAACTTGGTCAGGTTGACCGAACCCAGCAGGCAGCTGCCATAAGGGGGCAGGGGCTGCTCGCCACAGGGGTTGGTGGCACGGATGTCTTCGCAGAACCAGTTGTTGTTCATCTGGTTGACCTTGTCAATCAGGATGAAGCCCGGCTCGGCATAGTCGTAGGTGCTGGTCATGATGGTGTCCCAGATGAACTGGGCTTTCACCGTCTTGTAGATGCGGCAGGCGACCTTGCCTTCATCGTTAATAACGTAGCTGTCCTGAACCGGGAAGTCGCGGTACAGGAACTTGCTGGTGTCGGCCAGGTCCAGGCCCTCTTCTTCCACTTCCTTTTTGGTGACCGGGAAGGAAAGGTGCCAGTCGTCGCCGTTACGTACGGCTTCGATGAAATCTTCGGTGATCAGCAGAGACAGGTTGAACTGGCGCAGGCGGCCATCTTCACGCTTGGCCTGGATGAACTCGATGACGTCCGGGTGGTGAACGTCAAAGGTGGCCATCTGGGCACCGCGGCGGCCACCGGCAGACGACACGGTGAAGCACATGCGGTCGAAGATATCCATGAACGACAGCGGGCCGGAAGTAGTGGCGCCGGCGCCGGCCACGTAGGCACCACGGGGGCGCAGGGTGGAGAATTCATAGCCGATACCGCAGCCGGCCTTGAGGGTAAGGCCTGCTTCGTGGTTTTTCTCCAGAATGTCATTCATGGAGTCGTGGATGCTGCCAGACACGGTGCAGTTGATGGTCGAGGTCGCCGGCTTGTGAGCCTCGGCTCCGGCATTGGAGGTGATACGGCCCGCCGGAATGGCGCCGTTCTGCAGGGCCCACAGGAATTCTTTCATGTACTTGTCGCGTACATTCTTTTTCTCGACTTCGGCAAGGGCGCGGGCAACCCGTTCGTAGGTTGCGTTGATGTCCTTGTCGACCGGCTCGCCAGTCTTGGTTTTCAGCTGGTACTTGCTGCTCCAGATGTCGAGCGAAGCTTCCTGCATCGGAATCGTTGTGATTACTGCCTGTGCCTTAGCGTTCATTGCCACCCTCGGTTTCCAGTCTGTCTTTGGCTTTAACCCTATATATGGGCTTATTTTGAATGGAGTATAACAGGATATAGTGTTCTGTGAATAAGGTACGAACTATTGCCGGAGCGATGCCCCGCAAAGAAATTCAATGGAAAAAGGCTTGAAACTCCGCAACCCCGCATGAAACCTGCGTTTGCGGAGATCACTAGATGTAGTGGTTAAAAGGTGATCCTTGCCACAATTAACAAAACAAAAAAAGCGGGGCCAGGCCCCGCTTTTCAGGTCAGGCTCTGGTTTGAATCAGCCGAGTAACAGGCTGTCGTCGTCTACCTGAAGCCCGCGCTGTTTCTCGAACAGCCCCAGAAGGTCTTTCACCTCCAGGCCTTCCCGATCCTTACCGGCGATATCGAACACCACCTGGCCCTGATGCAGCATCACAGTGCGACTGCCGACTTCCAGTGCCTGTTTCATGCTGTGGGTGACCATCAGTGCGGTCAGCTTCTGCTCTTCGATGATCTGCTCGGTGAGATCCAGCACAAAGGCCGCGGTTTTGGGGTCCAGCGCCGCGGTGTGTTCGTCCAGCAGCAGGATGCTGGACGGGGTCAGGCTTGCCATCAGCAGGCTCACAGCCTGGCGCTGGCCGCCGGAAAGCAGTCCCATCTTGTCACCAAGGCGGCTTTCCAGGCCCAGATTCAGGGAAGACAGGCTCTCCCGGAACTGGCCCAGATACTGTCTCTTTACCGCAGAAGTGAGGCCACGGCGCTGGCCGCGCTTGATGGCCAGCGCCAGGTTCTCTTCGATGGACAGGTTTTCACAGGTGCCCGCCAGGGGATCCTGGAAAACCCGGGCCACCCGCGCAGCGCGCTTGTAGGTCGGCAGCCGGGTTACGTCCTGGTTGTCCACGATAATCTGGCCGCTGTCGACCATCACCTCGCCGGCCAGGGCGTTCAGGAAGGTGGACTTGCCGGCACCGTTACTGCCGATAACCGTGACAAATTCACCCTGGTTTACAGTCAGGCTCATGCCCCGCAAGGCCGGGTTCTCCAGGGGAGTACCCTTACCAAAGGTGAGCCTCAGATCGGTTGCGCTGATCATAGTGCCTCCTCAGGCTTTCTTGCGGGTGAAGCGGTTGGCGATATTGGTGCGCACGCCCGGCAGAACAATGGCCAGGGTTACCAGCACTGCGGTGATCAGGTTCAGGTCCTGTGCCTGCAATCCCAGAATGTCGGCATTCAGGGCAAAGGCGATCGCGAGGCGGTAGATGATGGCACCAATCACGCAGGCCAGCAGGGCCCGGATAACCGTAGACGGTGTGATAACCGCTTCGCCGCCAATCAGCGAGGCCAGGCCGATAACGATCACACCAACGCCCATGGTCACGTCTGCCGCGCCCTGGCTCTGGGCGAACAGGGCGCCAGCCAGGCCAACCAGGCCGTTGGAGAGGGCAACGCCGAGAATGATCATGCCGCCAGTCGCGATGCCCTGGGCGCGAGCCATTCGGGCGTTGGCGCCGGTGGCGCGCATGGCCAGGCCGGTTTCGGATTTCATGAAACGCCAGAGCAGGATCAGTGACACAAAAACCACGATCACGAACAGCAGTACCGGAACCTGGTGGTAATTCAGCCCCAGGTCGTACCAGGGGGTCAGCACGGTTTCTTCGGTAAGCAGCGCAATATTGGGCCGCCCCATGATGCGCAGGTTCACCGAATAAAGCGCAATCATGGTCAGGATGGAGGCCAGCAGGTTAAGAATGTTCAGTTTAACGTTCAGGATGGCAGTCACCGCGCCGGCGGCCATGCCTGCCAGGACGGCACAGCCTGTGGCCAGCCAGGGGTTCCAGCCTTCCAGCAGCAATACGGCTGCCACAGCGGCGCCAAGGGGAAAGCTGCCGTCTACCGTCAGGTCGGGAAAGTCCAGAACACGGAAAGAGATATAGATACCAAAAGCAACCAGGCCATAAATGAGGCCGGTTTCGAGTGCGCCGTAAAAAGCAATTTCGCTGAGCATGGGTATGGATTCACCGTGAAAGAAAACGGGCGGGCCCTTTTGGGGTCCGCCCGTGTTGGTCAGGCGTTACTTGTCGTTCTTGACGACTTTTACTGCTTCCTGGATGAGGTCTTCAGACAGGGTAATGCCCATGCGCTCACCAGCTTCAGGATTCACATACAGGTCCAGCTCTTCCATGATTTCCACCGGCATGTCTGCGGTGCTGGCACCTTCAAGTACGCGGGCTACCATGGCGCCGGTCTGGCGGCCGTGGTTGTAGTAGTTGAAGCCCAGGGCTGCAACCGCGCCGCGCTCTACGGTAGCGGTGTCGGCGGCAAAGACCGGGATCTTGGCGCGCTCGCCTACGGAAATAACCGCTTCAGCTGCACTGATAACGGTGTTGTCGGTGGTCAGGTAGATGGCATCGGCCTTGCCAACCAGGGAGCGGGCAGCGCCCAGTACTTCGGAAGTCTTGGTGGCGGCACCTTTAACCAGCTCCAGTCCACGGGCAGCCAGGCGCTCTTCCAGCAGTTCCACCAGGGCAGCAGCATTGGCTTCGCCCGGGTTGTATACGGTACCGATACGCTTGGCATCCGGCATTACACGCTGGAGCAGGTCCAGGTGCTTTTCGATCGGCAGCATGTCGCTTACGCCGGTGATGTTGGCGCCAGGTGCTTCCCAGCTCTTAACCAGCTTGGCGGCAACCGGGTCGGTTACGGCGGAGAAGACAACGGGAATTTCCCGGGCGGCTGCGGCAACTGTCTGGGCTGACGGTGTGGCAATGGCCACGATGACGTCCGGGCTTTCACCCACAAACTTGCGTGCGATCTGGGACGCGATAGCCGAGTTGCCCTGGGCACTTTCGTGCATGAGACGCAGGTTTTCACCTTCACGGTAACCACGTTCGGCCAGCTCGTCGACCACGCCCTGATGGGCGGCATCCAGTGCCGGGTGTTCAACAATCTGGGTGATGGCAACTACACGAGTGTCTTCTGCCTGAACCAGGCTTGCAGCGGCGAGCAGCGACGCGCCGATCAGGGTACGCAGAGTTTTCTTGGCCATATGCCGATCTCCGGGTCTTTTGCAGGTTTCCCCTTGGAACGGGGTGGAAAATTTTCAAAGTTCGCAAGTTTACCACAGGGTTGCGGGGTTCGGGGTAGCGATTGCGATGAACTTTATCGGTTGTTTTTCCTCAATGTATTGAACTGCAGATAATTTTGCATTCATCACGTTTTGACGAGTGAAGGTGTGTTCAAATAGGCTACTAAAGTCGTAATGGCTATTCAGGCCACGGATAACACTAAAAACGCAACTCTGAAAACTATAAAGACAAAGCAGGAAGGTCCATGGACACAGCAAAGAAACTTCCCCTGGAAATGGTTTACCACCGGGAGGCCACAATGGCGGACTCCCTCTATATGACCCAGCCCATCGGCGATGGCAAGGTGGTGCAATACACCTGGGGCCGGGCGGTAGACGAAGCTCGCCGGATGGCATCGTACCTGAAGTCTCTTAACCTGCCGGAAAAAAGCCGTATCGGCCTGATTTCCAAGAACTGTGCCCAATGGGTCATGACCGACTGGGCAATCTGGATGGCCGGCCATATTTCCGTGCCACTGTATCCCACCCTGAATGCCGATACCGTCAACTACATCCTCGACCATGCCGGGTGTGAAGTCCTGTTTGTGGGCAAGCTGGACGACTGGGACATGATGAAACCCGGCGTGCCGGATTCCGTGCGCTGCATTTCCTATCCCCTCAGCCCGCCCAATGATTTCGAAACCTGGGACGATATCGTTGCCAAGTATCCGCCGCTGGCAGGCAAGACCGAGCGTGAGCCCGAAGAGCTGGCCACCATTGTTTACACCTCCGGCAGTACCGGCCGGCCAAAAGGCGTGATGCTGAGTTTCAATAACATGGCCTTTGCCGCCGCCGGCGGTATCGAAACCCTGGGCGTGGGCCCGGGTGAGCGGATGTTGTCTTACCTGCCGCTTGCCCACGTGTTCGAGCGGACCTTTGTGGAGCTCGGCTCACTGTACGCCGGGTTCGAGCTGTATTTTGCCGAGTCACTGGATACCTTTGTCCAGGACCTGCAGCGTGCACAGCCGACCCTGTTCCTGTCTGTACCCCGCCTGTGGGTGAAGTTCCAGCACGGCGTGCTGCAGAAAGTGCCGAAGCAGAAGCTTGAGCGTTTGCTGAAGATCCCGGTGGTCAGCAAGCTGATCAAGAAAAAAGTGCTCAAGGGGCTGGGGCTCGACAAGGTCAAGCTGGCAGGCTCCGGTTCGGCGCCGCTGTCCAACGATGTGCTCGACTGGTACCGCAACCTGGGGCTGGAGCTGCTGGAAGGCTACGGTATGTCCGAGAACTTTGCCTACTCCCACATGAACAAGCCCGGCCGTACCCGGACCGGTTATGTTGGCGAGGCGCTGCCCGGCGTTGAAGTAAGGATCAGCGAGCAGGGCGAGGTGCTGGTGAAGAGCCCGGCCACCATGATGGGCTATTACAAGGACGAGGAGAAAACCCGGGAAACCTTTACCGAGGACGGCTTCCTGAAAACCGGTGACAAGGGCGAAATCGACGAGATGGGCCGCCTGAAGCTGACCGGCCGCATCAAGGAAATCTTCAAGACCAGCAAAGGCAAGTACATTGCCCCGGCACCGATCGAGAACCGCCTGATGGCTCACGATGCCATTGAGATGGTGTGCGTTTCTGGTGCCAACCAGACCCAGCCCCATGCGCTGGTGCTGCTGGGCGAGGAAATCCGTCCTCAGATGGCCGACGCCGGTTTCCGGAAGGAAATCGAGGAAAGCTTCAAGAAGCTGATTGCCGACGTGAACAAGACCGTGGATCCCCACGAGCAGCTGGCGTTCATCACCGTTGTCAGCGATGAATGGTCCATCGAGAACAGCTTCCTGACACCCACGCTGAAGCTCAAGCGTAACGTGGTGGAAGATGCCTACCAGGCGAAGGTGGATAACTGGTATGCCCAGAAGCAGCCGGTAATCTGGCAGTAACGGCTGCAGGATTGATGGTGAATCACAAAGGCCCGGCAAATTGCCGGGCCTTTGTTTTTTGCGCCAGTTGAAAACCGGCCCTAAGCCATGGAGCGGGAATTGGAGATGGAGCGGTTCATCAGAATAATCGGGATGATACCGGCCAGCACAATGATCAGCGCCGGCAGTGCGCTATGGTACAGCTGCTCGTCAGACGCAAACTGATACACGTAGGTGGCCAGGGTTTCATAGTTGAACGGCCTCAGTATCAGCGTTGCCGGCAGCTCCTTCATGCAGTCCACGAAGACCACCAGTGCCGCCGTAATAAGTGTACCCCTGAGCATCGGCAGGTGGACTTTCACAAGGGTTTTGCCGGGGCTGTGGCCCAGTGAGCGGGACGCCATATCCATGCTTGGGGTTACTTTCTGCAGGGCGCTTTCCACGCTGCCGGCTGATACTGCCAGAAAGCGAACGGTGTAAGCGAAGATCAGGGCAAAGGCACTGCCGCTGAGCAGCAGGCCGGTACTGACTCCCAGGTAATCCCGCATCAGGGAATCCAGCCAGTTATCAAACCCGGCCAGGGGGACGATCACACCGACTGCCAATACGGCACCGGGCATGGCATACCCCAATGAGGAAAGGCGCATCAGCACCTGCATGCCACGGGTGTTGTGCAGCCGGCGGCTATAGGCCAGGGTTACCCCGATTACCAGCGTGGTCAGGGCGGCCGAGCCGGACAGGAACAGGCTGTTCATGGTGTTGCGCAGGAAGTCGGGGTTCCAGCTTACATCGAAATATTCCCAGGCGTAGTAGCCGAGCGTTGCACCGGGAATGACAAAGCCCAGTACCAGTGGTACGGCACACACCACCACGCAAATCATCTGGCGCGGGAAAGACATGGTGAACCGGTGCAGCGGCTCACGGTTGTCCCGGGCGGCAAACTGTTGCTGCCGGCGGCGGGAATAGCGTTCCAGCGTCACCAGCAGTACCACGAACATCAGCATGGTGGTGGCGATCTGCGCGGCTCCCCCCAGATTGCCCAGGTTCATCCAGGTATCGAACAGGCCTGCGGTGAGGGTTTGTACCGCAAAGAAGTCCACGGTGCCGAAGTCGTTCAGGGTTTCCATCAACACCAGCGACAAGCCTACGGCGATGGCCGGGCGCGCAATGGGCAACACTACCTTGAAAAAGGTGCTCAGGGCAGAATGGCCAAGGCTGCGGCTGACCGCAAACAGCGATGGGGACTGTTCAAGAAACGCGGCGCGGCCGAGCAGGTACACGTAGGGGTACAGCACCAGTCCGATCATGATGGTCGCGCCGCCCAGGCTGCGTATTTCCGGAAACCAGTAGTCGGCGGCGCTTTGCCAGCCAAACCAGTCCCTCAGGGCAATCTGAACCGGGCCCGCGTAATCCAGCAGGCTGGTATAAACATAGGCGATCACGTAGGCGGGCACCGCAAAGGGCAGCATCAGCGCCCATTCGAAAAATTTACGGCCGGGAAATTCGCACATGGTGACGGCCCAGGCCGTTGCCAGCCCGATGGCCAGTGTAATTACGCCCACACCGATCATCAGTTTGATGGTAGTCACCAGGTAGCGGGGCAGGGTGGTTTCCAGGAGGTGCGGCCAGATGTTCTCTTCCGGGAACAGGGCCAGGACAATCACCGACAGAACGGGTAAGGCTACGATGGCAGTGGTGACCAGTGCGCTGATCATCCATCGTTTGGAGGTTCGTTTGGCCAGCAATGGTTGCGATAGACCCGGGTTGGCGCTGGTAACGACCTCTGTCATGAGTGATCCGTTCTGATAGTGGTGATGAGAAGTGTTCCGATTTTAGATACTGAGCATGCTCCCTGCAATGATGCGGGTCATTTCCTTTTGTCCTGCTAAAAGAAAAGGTGCCCCGGAACCCTCCGGAGCACCTTTCGAGTCAGCTATAAAAGCTATCGATCAGTTACTGATGGATCAGCCGTCGTAATCCACGGTGTCGACCAGTTTTACTGCGGCGTTCCGGTTGTTGGCAATCTCCTGGAGAGACAGGCCATCAGGGTTGATCTCACCCCATTCAGCCACCAGGCCGGTGGGCTTCACTTCCGGGTTAGCCGGGTATTCGGTGTTTGCCTCGGCGTAGATACGCTGGGCGCTCGGCGATGACAGGAACTCCATCAGTTTGATGGCGTTGTCCTTGTTAGGAGCGCTCTTGGTCAGGGAGATGCCGCTGATATTTACGTGGGTGCCGCGGCCTTCATCGTTCGGGAATACCAGGTTCACCTGTTCGGCAATCGGGCGCTGGTTTTCGTCCATCAGCATGTTGCCATAGTAGTAGCTGTTACCAATGGCTACGTCACACACGCCTTCGGCGATGGCTTTGATCTGGTCTCGGTCACCACCTTGCGGTTTGCGGGCCAGGTTCTCTTTAACGCCTTCCAGCCATTCCCGGGTCGCTTCCTCGCCATGGTGGGCAATCATCGAAGAAATCAGGGCGATGTTGTACGGGTGCTTGCCACTGCGGGTACAGATGCGGCCTTCCCACTTGTCATCGGCCAGGTCTTCATAGCTGGCGATTTCACCGGCTTCCACGCGCTCTTTGGAGGTGAAAATCAGGCGGCCACGGGTAGTCAGTGCATACCACTTGCCTTCCGGGTGGCGCAGGTTTTCCGGAATGTTCTTGTTCAGCGTGTCTGACTCAACACCGGCAACCAGGTCTTTCTCGACCAGCTCGTTAATGCGGGAGATATCGACCGTCATTACGATATCTGCCGGGCTGTTTCGGCCTTCACGCTCCAGGCGCTCTGCAAGGCCCTGCTTGGCGAAAACCACGTTGGTTTTGACGCCGGTTTCGTCAGTAAAGGCATTCAACAGAGGCTCAAGCAGGTAAGCCTGGCGGTAAGAATAGATATTTACTTCGCCGTCTGCAGAAGCGGTCAGGGGCAGGGCCGTCAGGGCGATGACAGCGGTAGCGGCAAGTTTCATTCGCATGGTTTCGTTCCTTTGGACTTTGGGCCTGTATGTGGATGAATCTTACAAGCAACTATAAACGGCAACCATTCTCATTACTATCATCATCGGAGTCAATAACCCTTTTGGAATAATTTGGTGCCTTAGAATGATGAGTAGTACGTAGATAAAAACGGCAGGCCGTCGATAATGGAGTCAGTCAAGCAAGGAAGGTTTTTACTGATGAAATGCCCGTCGATCGCCCGAAGTGTTGTGATTTTTGGACTGCCACTCCTGCCCCTGCTCGGGTTGTCGGGGTGTGCCAGCTATTACACCCACTACGCCATGTTTCCAGCGGAGAATTCGGCCGGTGAAAGCCGTCAGGTAAGGGTGCACTGGGATAGTGCCGACTATCCTGACTGGTGGTTGCTGTCCGATAAATCCACGACCATGAAAGTCGAAACCGAGTGCAGCGAGCGAGTGTGGCGGCTGTCTGATGACAGTCATGACCAGGCAGAGGAGTGCGGAGATGGCATCCGGGCCTGTGCAGATCCGGCCCGGGATACTGTGGCCGGTTCAGGCCATCCGGCATCCGGCGCCACCGCGTGTATGACAGTTTCATCCCCGGACGGAGCCGGGCGCATTGCGGAGCTGGGCGGCCAGTTTTCTTTGCAGGTTTCCTGCGAGCCTGCGCAGCGGCAACTAATCCGGGGTGACGAAGAAGTTAACGTCGATTACATCCGCTCCTCAGCGGTGGCTTATACCGTGTTCGCCAGGCGGGTACCCAGAGGCTCTTTGAGTGCGCGCTTGCCGGCTTTTGATGAATCCCGGTGCAAGGCAGAGTGATCCGCCTGAGCGAACCTGTGACGGGTGTCCCGCGGATACAGTTTGTTTCACAAAGATAAACTGAGTTACCTGGCGGCGATGTACATTGACGGATAGCTACTAAATTAAGGTGGCGTCTTTTTGCGGAAGTGGCAAACTGTAAAATAGTGTCAAAAGCTTGAGCCGAGGTGAGTGGTGGGCGTAAGTCAAAAACAGATAATGGTACATGACCTCGAGATCGGCATGTTTGTGTCGGATCTCGATCGTCCATGGCACCAGACGCCATTCCCCATTCAGGGGTTCTACATTCGTTCCCAGAGTGATATCCGGGCCCTGCATTCCCATTGCAAGTGGGTCAAGGTAGATGTTGCCGAAGCGCGGCAGAAGGTTGACCAGGAAGAGGGCAATGTCCGTCTGTTCAGCCAGCGGGCTTCCGGGCGGGGTAATGGCCGGAACGAGCTGAAACTGCCGCCACTGAGTATCCGCGAACCGGTCAGCCACCAGGTTACGGTACCTCTGCGTAAAGAAATAAAGGCTTCGCGGGAACTTCTCGACGATGGCGAGGCGGCTCTTCAGAAGGTTTTTAATGCTATTCGCTCCGCCAAGGCCCCTGATTTGCGGCCGGTAGCCGATCTTACCCGCAAGATGGTCGCCAGTGTCGTGCGTCAGCCCAGTGCTTTGCTGTGGCTCAGCCGCACCCGCCACTATGATGATTTTCTTTACCAGCACGCCCTGAATACAGCGGTTTGGGCGTTGGTTTGTGGTCGTCAACTGGGCTTGAATGAAGGTTTGCTCAACCACCTGGCGATGGGCTGCCTGTTGTCCCAGACAGGTAAGACTGCGCTGCCAAAAGACCTGGTTGAGCGTGAGCAACAGCTTTCTGCGGAAGAGTACGCACACTATCGCGGTTATATCGAGCGAGGTGTGGCGCTTTTGCAAAACTCGGGGCTGTCCCGGGCAGTGATGACAGTGGTTCAGAACCATCGAGAGCGCCATAACGGTTCCGGTTTCCCTCAAGGGCTGAAAGGCGACAGAATTCCGTTGCTGGCCAAGGTGGCCGGTATTGCCGAGTTTTTCGAATCGCTGATTACGCCCCGCGAAACCCGCGATTCACTGACGCCGGCGAAAGCGGTGTCGATGCTTTACGAAATGCGTAACATCGAGTTTCAGGATGACCTGGTCGAGGCCTTCATCAAGGCAATCGGGGTTTACCCCACCGGCAGCCTGGTGGAGCTGTCAGACGGGCAGCGGGGCATTGTGATTTCCCATTCGCCGGAACGGCGGCTGTGGCCCAGTGTCATGGTGATGCAGGATGCCGGTCGCCAGTCCCGTAAAACGGCAAAGATTATCGACCTGGCCAGCTATAACGAATCGAAATCCGGAGAGGCGATGCTGTCTGTTAAAGAGTGCTTGCCCCATGGTACGGAAGGGCTGGACCCGGCCGGCTATGATGTGACCGGAGCCGAGTCCCGCTGGTCGCTGGGCAAGCTGCTCAGTCGATAATTACCCGGATATCCTTGGTAATCCACCGGTAGGTGTCTTCGGGCCTGAAGTTGATCCGGATGTCGGATTCACCACCGGTGTCGCCCGCCACATAGTACTCTACTTCCGCCGTCTGCCAGCTCCAGGAGTGCACCGCGATATCATTCGGTCGGGTGCTGACTGCCTCGATTTCGGCTAATGCAGTCTCACCACCGATTTTTCGAATTTTGATGGTTTTGATGCCGGTGTCGCTGGCAGGATGGCTGGCAAGGTAGTCTTCCAGGTAGTAACGGCGGCCATAATGGTTGGAAATGCTCGCCAGCTCCCGCTCAAGGTAGTTTTCAGCCTGCTCACTGTCGACATCTTCCAGAGTTCTGACTGCTTCGCGGATGCGATCGGCCAGGGATTGCAGGTCTTCTTTATAAGGGGTGCTCGGATCCAGGTCCTCGTCGTTTTCAGGGCGGGACGGTGCCGCCTCAATCTCTTGCGGGCTTGGCGGCGCGCCACAGAGGCGGTCATCCTCAGGGTAGAAGCAGATACTTTGCAGAATGCGGTTCGCTGGCGAATCTGCCGCGGAAAAATCCTGGGCGCTCACGGTGAAATCGAGGGTGTCAGGGATATCCGGATCGTTAATCGCTGCATTCAGCTGCTCGATCACTCTCGGGCGAATGTCGATGCCTTCGCCTTCGCTCACGTTGCCGGACCAGTCCAGCGCCAGCAGGAATCGTGTGCGGTTTTGAAGTTCCGTGTTGTTCAGGAGCAGATTGAGTTCCACCGGCCGGTGATCTTTCAGGCCCCGATCGTTCACGCTGGCGGTTTTCAGGGCTTCCCGCAGTTCCGGCTGGAAATCCAGGAAGCTGACAAAATCCTGTGCCGGAACGTTATCGATGACCGGTAACTTGCCCACTTTCAGTGACAGGGTTTCACCGGGATAGTAGCGGAACTCGCCGGCTTCGTTGGTTTCACCGCTCTGGCTGTTGGTGGTGTAGGTCAGTCCGCTGAGGCCCTGGTAATTGATTCGCCCGATGCGGGTGTCGTCAGAGCCGGAGCCGCCGCTGTCCAGGCAGCCGGTGCAAACCACGGCAGCGGAAAGTGGAAGAAACAGGCGGGTAAGGTGAACGAGTTTCATGGTATGTCGTACAATCCCTTCGCGTTGACCTGAAGCACCCGATGCCTGGTGACAGGTGTCTTGTAAGTTGTTGTAACGGCATTATAGGGACGGTGCCTGGAGTATATCGGGAATCCTGTCGCAGTTTGGGGGTTTGGCCTGCTGGCCGGTTTGTAATCCGCGGCCTTGAAATACCGCCTTTTGCCACAATTCAATAGCTCTCTACTTTTTAGCCTGGCTTGCCAGGTAAATTTCGGAAACGGTACGGTTTATGACCTTTGCACTCGAAATCGAAGGGCTGGAGAAAAGCTACGGCGATGGCTTCCGGGCCCTGAAGGGAATCGATCTGAAAGTCAGGGAAGGGGACTTTTTCGCCCTGCTGGGCCCCAATGGTGCCGGCAAATCCACGACCCTGGGCATAGTGTCGTCCCTGGTGAACAAGAGTGGCGGCAAGGTGAGGGTGTTTGGCCACGATATCGATACGGATCTCTCGGGCGCCAAGCTGAACCTTGGTGTGGTGCCACAGGAGTTCAACTTCAACCAGTTCGAGAAAGTCATTGATATCGTCACCACCCAGGCCGGGTATTACGGCATTCCGCTCAAGCAGGCCAGGGTTTCTGCCGAAAAATACCTGCGCAAGCTTGGTTTGTGGGACAAGCGAGACACCCCGTCCCGCATGCTGTCCGGCGGTATGAAGCGGCGCCTGATGATTGCCCGGGCGCTGGTGCATGAACCCAGGTTGCTGATTCTTGACGAGCCGACCGCCGGTGTCGACATCGAATTACGGCGCTCTATGTGGCAGTTCCTGGAAGAGATGAACCGCCAGGGCACCACCATTATCCTGACCACCCATTACCTGGAAGAGGCGGAAGCCCTGTGCCGTAACATCGCCATTATCGACCACGGCGAGATTATCCGGCACACCAGCAAGCGGGAACTGCTGCAGCAGCTGAACGTGGAAACCTTTGTTCTGGATACAGAACAATTGATGGATTCCGCGCCGGAACTGGACGGCTTCCGTAGCAGTCTTAACGAAGACGGCGCCCTGGAAGTCGATGTGGAGAAAGGTCAGAGCCTGAACTCCCTGTTTGTCGAACTGGAACGTCAAGGAATCAAAGTGGTGAGTATGCGTACCAAGGCCAACCGGCTGGAGGAGCTGTTTGTGCGAATGGTCGAAGACAATGCCCGGGCAGCCGAAAACGGCTCGGGGGTGAAAGCATGACCATTCAGGCCCTCTGGATCGCGTTCCAGACCATTGTCCTGCGGGAAATCCGCCGCTTCACCCGCATCTGGCCGCAGACGCTGTTGCCGCCGGCGGTCACCATGACCCTGTACTTCATCATCTTCGGTAACCTGATCGGCTCCCGGATCGGCGACATGGGCGGCTACGACTATATGCAGTTCATCGTGCCTGGCCTGATCATGATGGCGGTGATCACCAACTCCTACGCTAACGTGGTGTCGTCGTTCTTTTCGATGAAGTTCCAGCGCAGCATCGAGGAGTTGCTGGTGTCGCCGGTACCCAACTGGACGATACTGGCAGGTTATGTGGCGGGTGGTATGGCCCGGGGCCTGAGCATCGGGCTGATTGTTACCCTCTTGTCCCTGGCGTTTACCCAGCTGTCTATCCACAATCTGCCCATGGTGGTGATTACGGTGTTCCTGACCTCGGCACTGTTCTCCCTTGGCGGCTTTATCAATGCCATGCTGGCTACCAAGTTTGATGACATCTCCATTGTGCCGACGTTCGTGCTCACGCCGCTGACCTATCTCGGTGGTGTTTTCTACAGTATCGACCTGCTGCCGGCGTTCTGGCAGGGGGCGTCGATGATCAACCCGATCCTGTACATGGTGAACGGGTTCCGCTACGGCATACTGGGTGTTTCGGACGTTAATCCGTTCATCTCCCTTGGTATGATTGTCATCTTTATTGTCCTGTTGGCTGCCGTTGCACTGCGCATGCTGGCCCGGGGCAAAGGCATCCGTCACTGATCGGGGAATCTTTACGACATGGCATTGCATAACGCTCCGCTGGGTAAATCCAGCGAATACCCGGATCAGTATGATCCTTCGTTGTTGTTTCCGGTCGCACGGGAAGAGAATCGGCGTCGCATCAGCCTGGAAGACGGTCGCTGGCCCTGGTTCGGGGAAGATCTCTGGCAAGCCTGGGAAATCTCCTGGCTTCGGCCTGGTGGCGTGCCGGCGGTCGCCTGGGCGGAGATCCGCTTTCCTGCCGCGTCACCGTCCATCATTGAAAGCAAGTCGCTCAAGCTGTACCTGAATTCCCTCAACCAGGCCGTGTTCTCCACCGTCGAACAGGTGGCGGAAACCATTACCGCTGACCTGTCCAGTGCCTGTGGAGCGTCGGTGGATGTGCGTCTGCTCAGTGTGGATGACTCGGCGCCGGCTATCGGGCGCCCGGAAGGGTATGAGCTGATTGATGACGAGCCGGTAGATGATGTGGTGTACGAGTACTCGACGGAGTCCCTGATGGTGTCTGGTGAGGAGGTCAGCGAGCAGCTGTGTTCGCACCTGCTGAAAAGCAACTGCCCGGTTACCGGTCAGCCGGACTGGGCAACGGTGATGATCCGCTATCAGGGCAAGAAGATAGATCGATCCGGACTGTTGCGCTACATCGTCAGCTTTCGCCAGAAGCAGGACTTTCACGAGCACTGCGTGGAAACGGTGTTTACAGACCTGATGGCCCGCTGCAAACCGGAGCAACTGACGGTGTGTGCACGCTATACCCGCAGGGGTGGGCTGGATATCAATCCGTGGCGCAGCACCAGCCCTGAGCAGGGTCCCGGGCCGCGCCTGGTGCGGCAGTAAAGGCGGGGGTTATTCGCTGTCTTCCTCGATGCGCAGCCGGTCGGCGGCGTCTTCGAGGGCGGCCAGTATGGCCTTGCGCTCTCTCTCGGTAATCTTTTCCGAATCCATATACATGGCAAATCCGCTGTGCTCGTGTTCCATGAAGCTGCGGTGCGGGCCCATGTCGCGGCGGAAGTCCACCACTTCATAGATTGGCACCGGCTTGGCAAAGCCTTTAACCGTGATCTCGCCCTTGTCGCGGCACATGATGCGATCTTTCACCAGCGAGAAGGTTTCATAGGAAATCAGGATTTCGCCGGAATCCGCCAGGGACTCCAGGCGGCTGGCGAGGTTTACTTCCTTGCCGATGATGGTGTAGTCCATGCGGTTTTCAGCGCCGAAGTTGCCGACGGTGGTGTAGCCGGTGCTGATGCCCATACGGATCTGTAACGGTGTCTTGATACCCTGGCTTCGCCACTTCTGGCGCATGATCTTCATGTGCTTGCGCATCTCGATGGCCATGGATACGCAGGCAAAGGCATCTTCTCTCTGGCCCCGGCTGGTGGGGTCGCCGAAAAAGACCATGATGGAATCGCCAACGAACTTGTCGATGGTGCCACCGTATTTCAGGGCCACTTCCGACATTTCGTTGAAGTAATGGTTGAGCAGTTCGGTCAGTGCTTCCGGCTCCATTTCTTCGGAGAGTTCGGTAAAGCCCTTGATGTCCGAGAAGAAAATAGCGAGTTTTTTGCGCTGGGTTTCAAGCCGGACATCCCGCTCGCCGGTAAAGATGGATTGCCAGACCTGGGGCGACAGGTATTTGGAAAGCTTGTGCGACAGGGCAATGGATTGCTCCCGCTGGTTTTGGATCTGGGTTTTGGCCAGGAGCAGGGCGCGGGCTTGCTGGTGGGAATAGTACGCGGTAACACAAATATAGGTGCCGGTTGCGAACACCGAGACCAGGCTGGTCAGCAGTGGCGACTGGAAGCTTTCGGCAACACCGAAGCTGGCAACCGACACAGCCGTGGCGGCGCCCATCAACAAGGTGCCTACCAGCCATTGGCGTGTGCCACCGACAATCAGGCAGCTGAACATCAGCATAAGCACGGTGGATACCGCAGGAATGGCGACTAATCCGATCATTCCGATAAAGCCACCGCCGATCACGCAATCCAGGAACAGCATTTTCTGCCGGATGCGGGGTGATCGTCTCAGAAAGGTGCGACGGGATATCAGGTGTGCGGCGTGGGGCCAGAGCATGGTGCCCGCGACCAGCCAAAGCATCCAGCCCGGGAAGATACCTTGCAGCACGCCGGTAATAATAATGGCAGTGTTGACACCGTACCCGAGAATCCGGCCGCTGTAATCCGGCATAGGCGGAATAGCCACGGTTTCGTGGCTGGAGAGGTCGCCATGCACAACTTTTCCGGCGGACCCGGTAGCGTTGCGTAATTCTGCCGGTGCGTTCATCATTTCAGAGCCTGGCCCCAAGCACAGATTCAGACACGGAGTTGCTAAAATTCTTTTGGTCGCTCATTGTGTGCTGCCGGTTTTTTGTAGTTTTGAAGTGAGCTAACACTGAAGGTTAGCAGTATTACGTATAAGCCACAATTCTTACAGGTGTCTATGAGCTCTGTTACCCGCTTTCTGCTTGACCGTGCCTCCGAGCCCCGCCTGGAGGCCCCGGCTCCGCCCAGGGATGTTCTCGAGCAGGCTTTCCAGTGTGCAGCAAGGGCCCCGGACCATGCCTTGTTGCGGCCCTGGCGCTACCTGGTGATAGAGGGTGAGGCGCTGGAGGCCCTTGGCGAGCTGTTCGCCTCTGCCTGCCCGGAAACCGCCAGTGAGCAGGAAGTCGAAAAATCCCGTAAAGCACCGCTGAGGGCTCCGATGGTGATTGTCGGGATTGCCTCACCGCAACATCATCCCAAGGTACCGGAAGTAGAGCAGGTGATGTCTGCTGCCACCGGCATGGCATTTATCGGCCTGGCATTGCGCGATGCGGGTTACGGCGGCATGTGGCGCACCGGCCCGGTTACCTACCATGCCCAGGTGCATCGTGGCCTTGGGCTGGCGGAAGGCGAATCGATAGTCGGCTTTCTGTATGCGGGTACTGTGGTGCAGGAAAAGCCACCCGTGCCACGGCCGGAAACCCGTGAATTTGTTGAAAATTGGCAAGCGCCGGGGCAGCTTGCATCCTGGGATGAATGATCGGTTGCTTTCAGAATCAGGGTCAGTATAATCCTCCCACTCTCCGATGGCGGCGTGGTGAAATTGGTAGACACGACGGATTCAAAATCCGTTGGGGTAAAACCCGTGGCGGTTCGAGTCCGCCCGCCGCTACCACTTATTGGCCGCAACCTGCGGCGTCGTGAATAGCCCGGCCCATGAACGTCTCTGATTTCCACTTTGACCTGCCGGACGAGCTCATCGCCCGTTACCCGCTCAAACAACGCAGTGCATCCCGTTTACTGAATCTCGATGGCCCTACCGGCCACACCCGGCACCTTCGTTTTACTGACCTGCCTGACCTGCTTCAGCCTGGCGACCTTCTGGTGTTCAATAATACCCGTGTTATTCCCGCGCGCCTGTTCGGCCAGAAGGAGACCGGTGGCCGGGTAGAGGTGCTGGTTGAGCGAGTGGTCGGTGAACACGAAATCCTGGCCCACACCCGTTCTTCAAAGTCTCCCAAGCCGGGGCAGCGGGTGTTGCTTGAGGATGGCACGGCCCTGCTTATGACCGGTCGGGAAGATGCCCTGTTCCGCTTTGTCTGCGAGAGCGAAGAACCCATTCTTGATGTGCTCGAGCGCATTGGCCACATGCCGTTGCCTCCTTATATGGAGCGGGATGACGATCAGTCAGACCGGGAGCGTTACCAGACCGTCTACGCCAAGGAGGCGGGTGCCGTGGCGGCGCCTACCGCCGGGCTTCACTTTGACGATGACCTGCTGGGGCTACTGAAAGAAAAGGGCGTTGAGTTTGCCTACGTCACCTTGCACGTAGGCGCCGGTACCTTTCAGCCGGTTCGGGTGGATAACGTCAAAGACCACGTGATGCACAGTGAGGTTGCCCACGTTCCCCAGGAAACGGTAGATGCCGTGAATCAGGCCCGCGCCAGGGGCGGTCGGGTAGTGGCGGTGGGCACCACCTCGGTACGCTCGCTGGAATCCGCCAGTCAGAACGGCGTGCTGTCGGCCTTTCGGGGTGAAACCGATATCTTTATCTATCCCGGCTATCGTTTTCAGACGGTGGACGCGATGGTCACCAATTTCCATTTGCCGGAGTCCACGCTGATCATGCTGGTTAGTGCGTTTTCCGGCTATGAACATATTATGTCTGCTTATCGTGAGGCGGTTCAGGAGCGTTACCGGTTTTTCAGCTACGGTGATGCCATGTTCCTGACCGGCCAGCAGCCAAGCCTTGGGCGCCAGGCTGCGTCTGGCCAAGCCGATACTGATCAACCGGAATCCCGTGGAGAATCCCTGTGAGTAATTCCTGTTTCATGAGCTTCGAGAAACTTGGAGAAGATGGCAAGGCCCGGCGTGGCCGCCTGACCTTCCCCAGGGGAACGGTCGAGACGCCGGCGTTCATGCCGGTGGGCACCTACGGTACCGTCAAGGGCATGTTGCCCCGGGACATCAAGGAAATCGGTGCGGAAATCATTCTGGGCAACACCTTCCACCTGATGCTCCGGCCGGGTACGGAAGTGGTCAAGGCCCATGGTGACCTGCACGACTTCACCCAGTGGCAGGGGCCGATCCTCACGGACTCCGGCGGTTTCCAGGTATTCAGTCTGGGCGAAATGCGCAAGATCACCGAGCAGGGCGTAACCTTCCGTTCACCGGTGGATGGCTCGAAAGTGGAGTTGTCGCCGGAGATTGCCATTGGCGTGCAGCGGGACCTGGGCTCGGATATCGTCATGATTTTTGACGAGTGTACGCCTTATCCTGCCACCGAGAAGCAGGCGAAGGAATCCATGGAGTTGTCCCTGCGCTGGGCAGAAAGAAGCAAGAATGCCCATGAGGGTAATCCTGCGGCACTGTTCGGAATCGTTCAGGGTGGCATGTATGAATCCCTGCGGGACCGCTCGCTGGAAGGGTTGACTAATATCGGGTTTGACGGCTATGCCATTGGTGGCCTGTCGGTAGGGGAGCCGAAGGAAGACATGATCCGCATTCTGGATCATCTGCCGCCCAAGATGCCGGAAGACAAGCCCCGCTACCTGATGGGCGTGGGTCGCCCGGAAGATATTGTTGAGGCCGTGCGCCGCGGTGTCGATATGTTCGACTGTGTAATGCCCACCCGGAATGCCCGTAACGGTTACCTGTTCACCTCAACCGGTATCGTGAAGATTCGCAATGCCAAGAACCGGCACGACACCGGGCCCCTGGACGAGCGGTGTGACTGTTACACCTGCCAGAATTTCTCGAAGAGTTACCTGCACCATCTGGACAAGTGTGGTGAAATGCTGGGCTCTCAGCTCAATACCATCCACAATCTGCGCTTTTACCAGAACCTGATGAGCGGATTGCGTGGCGCCATTGAAGCAGGTACATTGTCCGACTTTGTAAGCGAATTCTATGCCTTACGCGGCGAAAGTGTGCCGCCGCTGGGCGATTCCTGATCAAGTTTTACACCTAGACAAGTCAATAAACGGAGAACCTGAATGAAATCAATCAAACTGCTCATCGCCGGTCTGCTGTCTCTGATGCCTGCATTGGCCATGGCTCAGGATCCGGGCGCCCAGGGTATGAGCGTGATGGGTCAGATCATCTTCTTCGCAGGCTTTATCCTGATCTTCTACTTCCTGATCTGGCGCCCGCAGTCCAAGCGTGCAAAAGAGCACAAAGCTCTGATGTCCGGCCTGAACAAGGGGGACGAAGTTGTTACTTCCGGCGGCGTAGCCGGTCGCATTACCAAGGTTGCGGACGACTTCATCGTTCTGGAAGTGTCCGATAACGTAGAAATCAAGGTTCAGAAAGTAGCTGTAGCAGCCGCCCTGCCGAAGGGTACGCTGAAGGATATCTGAGCTGGTCAGGCGCCGGCGCCCTGTGGCGCCGGCTGATTCATACTGGCTGACACACCAAGACCGGCGACCAGTCGGCTCAAAGGGATCCCATGCTGAACAAGTATCCTCTCTGGAAAAATCTGGTGATCGTGTTTGCACTGGTCATCGGGTTTATTTACGCCTTACCCAATTTTTTCCCCGACGACTACGCCATCCAGATCACCGGCGCCCGTGGTAGCACCGAGGTAGACCAGCGTGTGCTCGACCGCGCACTTGGCGAACTCGAAAGCCGCGGTATCGAAGTCAAATCCAGCCTTCTAGAAGAGCGGGACGCACTGATTCGCCTGACCAGTTCCGATGACCAGTTGCGGGCGAGGCCGGCAGTGCAGGCGGCCCTGGGTCGGGAATACCTGGTGGCCCTGAACATGGCTCCGTCGACTCCCGGTTGGCTGCAGAGTCTGGGTGCCGGCCCCATGAAGTTGGGCCTGGATCTTCGCGGCGGTGTTCACTTCCTGCTGGAAGTGGATATGGAAACAGCGGTTAACCAGCGCCTTGAGGCCCTGTCAGGCCAGATCAAGCGGGATATGCGGGAAGAGCGCATCCGCTACCGGGGCGGTGACGTGGGCGAGAACCGCAACATCATCCTGAGTTTCCGCGATTCGGAGACTCGGGCGGAAGCATTCACGCTGATTCGTGACAACTACAACGAATTCCTGCTCGACGAGAGCACCGAGGGTGGTGAATTCCTGATTTCGCTCGCCCTTTCTGAAGCCGAAGTTCGTAATATCCAGGAATACGCCCTGGAGCAGAACCTGACCACTATCCGTAACCGGGTAAACGAACTGGGTGTTGCCGAGCCGCTGGTACAGCGCCAGGGCGCGAGCCGGATTATCGTGGAGCTGCCGGGCGTGCAGGATACGGCGCAGGCCAAGCGGGTTCTGGGGGCTACGGCTAACCTGGAATTCCGGATGGAAGCACGCCAGGACACCGCCTCTGCCGAAACCGAGCAGTTTAGCTTCCGGGATGAGCCTAATCGTTCAGCCCGCCTGGAGCGGGACGTTATTGCGACCGGTAACAACGTGGCAAATGCCCAGCAGGCGTTCGACGAGAACGGTCAGCCGCAGGTTAACATCACCATGGATTCTGTGGGTGGTGACCTGATGAACCGCGCGACCCGCAATAACATCGGTCGCCGGATGGCGGTGCTGTTTATTGAGTACCGTACCGAGACCGAAACCCGCGAAGTCGATGGCGAGATTGTCGAGACCGAAAAGCGCGTAGTAGAGAAGGGCTTGATCAGCCTGGCAACGGTGCAGTCTGCCCTGGGCAGCAGCTTCCGTATCACCGGCCTGGATTCCATTCCCGAAGCTGCGGAACTCGCACTGCTGCTGCGTGCCGGTGCACTGGCGGCGCCGATGTACTTTGTGCAGGAGCGGACCATCGGGCCAAGCCTGGGTCAGAAGAACATCGATGCCGGCCTGATGTCGGTAATGATCGGTTTTGCCCTGGTCCTGATCTACATGGCGCTCTTCTATCGTGGCTTCGGCATGATGGCCAACGTGGCGCTGACCCTCAACCTGATGTTGCTGGTGGCGTGTATGTCGATACTTTCGGCCACCCTGACGCTGCCGGGTATTGCCGGTATCGTTCTGACGGTGGGTATGGCCGTCGATGCCAATGTGCTTATCTTTGAGCGAATAAAGGAAGAGCTGAAATCGGGCGTGCCGCCACAAAGTGCGATCAACTCCGGTTACAGTCGCGCCTTTGTATCCATTTTCGATGCCAACATCACCACGCTGCTGGTGGCGGTGATTCTGTTCGCTATGGGCTCCGGCCCGGTCAAGGGCTTCGCCGTTACCCTGTGTATCGGTATCCTGACCTCCATGTTTACCGGCCTGATGGTCGGGCGCAGCATGGTGAACCTGGTGTATGGCGGCCGCAGGGTCGAGAAACTTTCGATCGGAGGGAAGCTGGCCAATGGCTGATACCGAAAAGCAACCGTTTGACTTCATGGGCTTCCGAAAGATTGCTTCGGTGCTCTCTATCGCCCTGGTAATTGCGTCTATTGCGTTGCTGGGCATTCGCGGCCTCAATCTCGGCATGGACTTTACCGGCGGCACCTCCGTCGAGTTCGAATATGCCGAGGCTCCGAGCCTTGATGAAATCCGTACCCAGCTGACGGAAGCCGGCTACGAGCAGTTCTCGGTGCAGAACTTCGGGGCTGACACCATCGTGCTGATCCGCATGGCGGAAGCAGGTAACGATGAGCTGGCGAACGAGGTGACCGAGGTGCTGTCACGCACGGGCGCCGAGCTGGAGCTGGTGAGTTCCGAGTTTGTCGGCTCCCAGGTGGGTGACGAGCTGAAAGAAGACAGTGGTCTGGGGCTGTTGATTGCGCTGGCCGTAGTACTGATCTACGTCGGTATGCGTTTCCAGTTCAAGTTCGGTATCGCCTCGGTGATTCCGCTTGCCCACGATGTGTTGATTGTGCTGGGTGTGTTCGCGCTGTTCCAGTGGACCTTTGACCTGACTGTTCTGGCAGCCTTGCTGGCCATTATCGGTTACTCCCTGAACGACACCATCGTCGTGGCGGACCGTATCCGGGAGAATTTCCGGAAAATGCGGGTAGGGGAGCCGTGGGATATCATCAACCAGTCCATCCACGAGACCATCACTCGTACGATCAACACCTCCGGCACGACGCTGGTGGTGCTGATTGCGCTCTATTTCCTCGGGGGTGAGGCGATCAACAACTTCGCCCTGGCCCTGATGATCGGTGTGGTTGTGGGTACCTATTCCTCCATCTATGTGTCTGCGAACATGCTGATGGTGATGGGTGTAACCCGCGAAGACCTGATGGTGCCTGCAAAGGAAGGTGACGGAGACGAGGCGGAGGAAGAGCAGCCGCCCGAGTGGTTGAATCGCATGTAATGCTTGCCTGCCGGGCCTTGTGGCCCGGCATAAAAAAACCGCCAACCCGAAAGGGTGGCGGTTTTTTTTGTGCCCGGTAAATTTACCGTGGCAGGCGACCCCGGAAGGGGTGCAGTACTTTCAGGACTTCGCGGAACAGTTTCGGGTTCGCCACAATCAGCTGACGGGCGTTGCCAGCCGAGGGATTACCGGAAAAGTCGCCGGTCAGTGCGCCGGATTCCATAGCCAGGGTAACCCCGAGGTCGAGGTCAGCTGCGGCAGGGCGGAAGATAACGGCTGCATCCAGCAGGCCGGCGGAAACCCGGGCAATATCCAGGACCACGCAGCCGGAGGTGCGGAACATGGCGGTTTCGCTGGCCAGTGTTGCGGCCATTTCGCCCCATACCATCGGATCATCGCCCTGACGGGTCTGGTCCAGGAGGTTGGTAGAGATTGCAGCCTTGGCCGGCATTTTTACATCGGAAGCCCGCACGCGGCGGCTGTTCAGGGCAGCACCGTGGCCGCGGCTGGCGGAGTATTCCTCGCCGGTCACCGGGTTAACCAGTAGCAGGTTCTCGGTGCGGTTGTTCTTTTTCTGGGACAGGGCCAGGGCGAACTCGGGAATGCCCCGTACAAAGTTCTCACGCCCCAGAACCGGGAAAATGTGCCAGCTTTTATCGCTACCGTTGGCATCAGCCTCGCCCATCGGAGCGATGGTGTGGTCTTTGTAGGCCTTTTCAAGCTGTTCGGCAAAGTTGTCGTAAATGGACTGCTCAACCCGTTCCAGCTGGCGCAGGCGGTCAGACTCATCTTTACCGTTAGGTTCCTGGCGCTCGAAGTGGGCTTTCAGGTAGTCGGATCCCTGGCGGGCAACGCGCAGGGCCATTTTGATTGCTGGTTGCATCTGAGTGTTCATTATCCGGGTGTGTTAAGGCCGGCTATCATAGCAAAAACTCCCTTCGCTTGTACGTTTTTTGGCTCAGGAAATCCACGGATACCATGGGATTCGGGCGAAGTTGCGGGATTTCCGGAGAGCGGAAACGGTCGGGTTTCTGCTATCATGCGGCTCTTTTTCGCGAATGTACGACCAGTCACAGGCCCCACGAACATGCACAAGCACGCAATGCCGCAGGAAGGAAGCGACACTTTCAACGATCAGGTCCGGATTGTTCTGGTTGAAACCTCCCACTCCGGAAATATCGGTGCGGTAGCCCGGGCGATGAAGAATATGGGGCTGGGGAATCTCTGGCTGGTGAATCCTTCGTCTTTCCCCGATGAAGCCTCCTACGCTCGTTCGGCCGGTGCTTCCGATGTGCTTGACCGGGCCCGGGTGGTTTCTTCGCTGGATGAAGCCCTGGCGGACTGCATCCTGGTGATGGGCACCAGCGCCCGCGGCCGCAAGGTACCCTGGCCGGTGATGGCGCCTCCGCAGGCGGCGGCCATGGCTTCAGAGCACAGTGCGAAGGGGCGGGTAGCCCTGGTATTTGGCAGGGAGAATCACGGGCTGTCGAACGACGAACTTCAGCGTTGCCACTATCATATCCATATTCCGTCGAACCCTGATTACAGTTCGCTGAACCTGGCCATGGCGGTTCAGGTGATATGCTATGAACTGCGCATGCAGTACCTGCGGGGTCTTGAAGAGGGCGAGTCCAGCGCCTACCTTGAGGCTATGGTAGCGCCGGGGGATAACGGCTGGGATGTGCCGCCGGCAACAGTGAATGATGTGGAAGGGTTCTTTGGCCACCTCGAGCAGGTGCTGGTGGATGTGAATTTTCATCGCCGTGACAATCCGCGTCAGTTAATGAGCAGGTTAAGGCGGCTGTTCCAGCGGGCACGGATGGATGAAATGGAAATAAACATCCTGAGAGGCGTACTCTCTGCAGTCCAGAAGGCCGCCGGAACCCAGCAAAGTGGTAAGAAGCATAAACCAACGGCGGAACCCTCCGCAGACGAAGGGCGGGAATAAGGTCATGTTCGAGCGATTAAGGGAAGACATCAACAGCGTATTCCGCCGGGATCCGGCGGCACGGAACACCTTCGAGGTGCTTACCAACTATCCCGGGTTGCATGCCTTGTTGTTCCACCGGCTGGCTCACTGGCTCTGGAACCTGGGGCTGAAGTGGCTGGCCCGAACCCTGTCTACCCTGGCCCGCTGGTTTACCGGTATCGAGATTCATCCGGGCGCAACCATTGGCCGGCGGTTTTTTATTGATCATGGTATGGGCGTGGTTATCGGCGAAACCACTGTTATCGGTGACGACGTCACCCTGTATCAGGGGGTTACTCTGGGCGGTACCAGCTGGAATAAAGGCAAGCGCCATCCCACCATCGGAAATGGTGTGGTAGTTGGTGCCGGTGCCAAGATCCTGGGGCCGTTTGAAGTGGGAGAGGGCGCTAAGGTGGGGTCCAATTCCGTGGTGACCAAGGCGGTGCCTGCGGGCGCGACCGTCGTTGGCATTCCTGGCCGGGTGATTGTGAAGCGTCAGGGCGAAGATGATGTCCGTCGCAAGCAGATGGAAGAGCGGATGGGCTTCGATGCCTACGGGGTTACCGAAGAAATGCCGGATCCTGTGGCCAGGGCCATGCGTTCGCTGCTGGATCACATGCACGCGGTGGACGATCGCATCGAAAGCATGTGCAAGGCCATTCGCAAGGTGAACAGCGAATACCAGAACGGCGAGTTGCCACCTTTGCACGAGGAAGATTTTGACTGCGTGCGGGACGAAACCGACGCCGACGGAAAAGGCTGAATACTTGACTGTTTTAGTTGGTCAATTCATACTTCCGCATGCATATCGCGATTCATTCCCATTAACGGGGCTGAAATTATGAAGCTGACCACCAAAGGCCGCTACGCTGTAACGGCGATGCTTGACCTGGCCCTGCACGGAGCCCAGGGGCCGGTAAGCCTTGCAGATATTTCAGCCCGGCAGGAAATCTCCCTCTCGTATCTCGAGCAGCTGTTCTCCCGCTTGCGCCGTCATAGCCTGGTGGTGAGCGTGCGGGGCCCGGGTGGTGGCTATCGTCTGAGCCGCTCTGCCGATGACGTTTATGTCGCGGAAGTGGTGGATGCGGTCAGCGAATCCCTGGATACCACCCGTTGCGGTAATAAAGGCGACTGCCAGAATGGCGAAAAGTGCCTTACCCACCATTTGTGGTCAGACCTGAGCAGCCAGATTCATCAGTTTCTCAGCGAAATCAGCCTGGGCGACCTGATGCGAAAACACGAAATCCGCCAGGTGGCGGACCGCCAGAACCGTAAACAGTCTGATGGCGATCCGGATACCATCAATACCCGGCGTTTGATTGACCAGGCTCCGGCCTGATAACCGACACTTCCTTTGACTATGAAAACACCCGTATATCTTGATTATGCGGCGACGACGCCCGTTGATCCTGCCGTTGCCGATGAGATGGTCAAATATCTGACCATTGATGGAGTTTTTGGCAACCCCGCGTCTCGCTCCCACGGATACGGCTGGCAAGCCGAGGCCGCTGTTGAAGGTGCCCGCCGCCAGGTAGCCGACCTTATCCATGCCGACCCCAGGGAGATTGTCTGGACCTCCGGGGCAACGGAATCGGACAACCTTGCCATTAAAGGTGCCGTAGCCGGCCGGGCCAGTGCCCACGTGATTACATCGACGATCGAGCACAAGGCAGTTATTGATACCTGCAAGTGGCTGGAGCAACAGGGCGTAGAGGTTACCTGGCTGGCGCCGGAAGCCGACGGGCGTATTTCGGTTGAGGCGGTGGCGGGTGCACTCAGGGAAAACACCGTACTGGTGAGCCTGATGCTGGTGAACAATGAGCTGGGTTGTATTACCGATACGGCTGCAATCGGCGAACTGTTGCGTAACCGTGGCGTGTTGTTTCACGTGGACGCCGCGCAGGCCGCCGGAAAGATGCCGGTCGATGTCGCCGCACTGAATGTCGACCTGATGTCGCTTTCCGGACATAAGGTTTACGGCCCGAAAGGTGTTGGTGCGTTGTATGTGCGTCGGTCTCCAGAGGTCAGCATCGAGGCCCAGATGCATGGTGGCGGCCACGAGCGGGGCATGCGCTCCGGTACTTTGCCTACCCACCAGATTGCCGGCATGGGGAAGGCTTTCGAGCTGGCCGGGCAAGGACTGTCTGACGAACTTATGCGCCTTGAAGCCCTGCGCGAGCGCTTTCTGGGCGGGCTGGAGTCGCTTTCCGGCGTTCATTTCAACGGCAGCCGGGAACATCGGGTGCCGGGCATTGTCAACCTATCCTTTGAGGGTGTTGAAGCCGAGTCCCTGATGCTGGGCTTGCGGCAGGTGGCGGTGTCATCCGGTTCTGCCTGTGCTTCGGCTACGGTAGAGCCCTCGTTTGTGCTGCGTGGCATTGGCGTGAGTGACGAGCTGGCTCATCGGGCATTAAGATTTTCCTTCGGGCGGTTCACCACCGATGAAGAAATCGACTTTGCCGTGGAGCAGATTGTGCAGGTTGTGTCCCGACTTCGTACGGTGCGGTAGGCAGTTGCACTCGGACTGCGTATAATCGCACCCCTGAATTTTTACCCTAACCAGACTGGAGAAACATCATGGCAAACGAGCGCACGCTCTCTATCATCAAGCCCGACGCGGTCGCCAAGAACGTTATCGGCGAAATCTACAGCCGTTTTGAAAAAGCCGACCTGAAAATCGTTGCGGCCAAAATGATGCACCTGACCCAGGAGCAGGCCGAAGGTTTCTACGCCGAGCACAAAGAGCGCCCGTTCTTTAACGACCTGGTTGCTTTCATGACTTCCGGTCCGGTTGTTGTGCAGGTTCTGGAAGGCGAAGGCGCCATCCTGAAGAACCGTGAGCTGATGGGTGCAACCAACCCGAAAGAAGCCGACGCCGGCACTATCCGTGCAGACTTCGCTTCTTCCATCGACGCAAACGCCGTTCACGGCTCCGACTCTGCAGCTTCTGCCGAGCGCGAAATTGCGTATTTCTTCTCCGACAACGAAATCTGCCCGCGCGGCTGATGTTGTCTGTTCAGGGGCAGCTTACGGCTGCCCCTGAATTGGTTATCTGATCGAGGTTATGTCATGACTGCCCCTGCCGAAAAAATCAATCTTCTGGGGATGCCCAAAGCCAAGCTCGAGGCATTTTTTGAAACCCTGGGGGAAAAACGTTTCCGGGCCCAGCAGGTGCTGCAGTGGATCCACCAGCGTGGCGTTGATGACTTCGATCAAATGACCAATATGAGCCGCGTTCTGCGCGAAAGGCTCAAGGAAATTGCTGAAGTGCGTGGCCCCGAGGTGGTTTACGACGAAACCTCGAAAGACGGCACCCGCAAGTGGGTTATGCGCATGGATAACGGCAACAGTGTTGAAACTGTGCTTATTCCTGATGGGGAACGTGGCACCTTGTGTGTGTCGTCCCAGATTGGCTGCAGCCTGGACTGTACTTTCTGTTCGACGGGAAAGCGGGGCTTTAACCGTAACCTGACAGCGGCAGAAATCATTGGCCAGGTGTGGGTGGCGCGCCGCGCTTTCATGCCGTTTGATCCCACCGATCGGCCGATTACCAACGTGGTCATGATGGGCATGGGAGAGCCCCTGCTCAACTTCGATAACGTGGTTGACGCCATGAACCTGATGATGGAAGACCTGGCTTACGGTATTTCCAAGCGTCGGGTTACCCTGAGTACCTCTGGTGTTGTTCCGGCCCTTGACCGGCTGGGTGAGGTTACCGATGTTTCACTGGCCATCTCTCTGCATGCCCCTAATGATGAACTTCGTAACACGCTGGTGCCGCTGAATAAAAAGTACCCGATTGCCGAGTTGCTGGCAGCGACCCGCCGCTACCTGGCGCGCCTGCCGGACAAGCGTAAGGCCACTATCGAGTACACGGTCATAGAAGGTGTGAACGACCAGCCAGAGCACGCCCGGGAACTGTCCGTAATCTTGAAGGGGTTGCCCTGCAAGATTAACCTGATACCGTTTAATCCATTCCCGGAAAGCGATTTCCGCCGGCCCAGCATGAACGCAACCCGGCGCTTCCAGAATGTGCTGAACGAAGCCGGCTTCGTGACCACCATCCGAACCACCCGAGGTGATGACATTGACGCTGCCTGCGGGCAGCTGGTAGGCCGGGTGGAAGACCGGACGCGCAGAAGCCAGCGCTATATTGCCGTTCAGCAAGTTAATCCCTGAATACAGGGGAGCAGAAACAACCAAGGTAAGGTGTTTGTTGATGGTTAGGAATTCCAAGGTAAAACTGGCTGTGTTGGCCCTGGTTTTTTCAGGGATGCTGGTGTCCGGATGCGTAACCACCACAGACAGCCGTTTCAGCCGGGAGGCTGACCGCGACAAAGCCTTGAGCAGCTACGTTCAGCTGGCAACCGCCTATATCCGGCAGGGCAACCTGGAGCGGGCCCGGCACCACCTTGATCGCGCCCTGGAAATTGACAGCGGAGATGCCGAGGCATTGGCTGCCATGGGGCTGGTGTACAGCTATGAAGGCGAAGAGCAGCTGGCCGAAGAAAGTTTCCGCAAGGCTGTGTCAGCGGACGGAAGCTATACCCGTGGGCGAGTCTATTACGGTGCCTTCTTGTACGGCCAAAAAGAATACGAAGGTGCCCGTAACCAGTTTTCCGTTGCGTCCCGGGATACCGGGTACAGAGAGCGCGGAGGTGTCTTTTACAATCTGGGCATGACAGAAGAGCGCCTGGATAACCTCGAAGGCGCAGAGGCAGCCTACCGCAGAGCCGTAGAGCTGACCCGCGGCGAAGCTCGCTCGTTACTGTCACTTTCACGTGTGCTGGTGGAACAGGACAATTACACCGAAGCGTCCCGGTATTACAGTCGCCTTCAGACCATGATTCAGGGCAATACACGACTGACCCATTCCGCAGAAAGCCTTTACACAGGTATCCGCATTGCCCGTTATTTCGGGGACAAAGACCAGGAAGCCAGTATGGCTTTGTTATTGCGGAACGAATTCCCGGAATCCATAGAGTATCAACAATACAAGGTGCTGATTGCCAATGACCGGTGACGAGCAGCTGAATAACGTATCCGCAGAATCTGTCGGACAGCAGCTCCGGCGGGCACGGGAGAAGGCAGGGCTGAGTCTGGCAGCGGTTGCAGACCAACAGCACCTTCGGGTTTCCGTGATCCAGGCGATTGAAAGCGGTGATTACAGCAAAATTGATACCGAGCTGTTCCTGAAGGGGTATGTCCGTGCCTATGCGCGGCAAGTAGGCCTGGATGCAGACTCGATTATCCGTGACCTGGACACAGAGCTTGAGCCTCGCCGCCAGGAGCGGGAGCAGGCGCTGCAGGCTAACCCGCTGGTAAATATCGAACGACGCCGACGCCAGAAGCGTCGGGCCGCCAAGCTGATTCTCGTGCTGGTGGCCGCAGCTTTGATTGGCTTTCTGGCCTTTACTTATCTCAGCAACAAAGACTCCGCGCTTCCGGCGACACCGCAACCGGAAGCAGAGCAGCCCGAAGCCGCCGAAGACCCTGCCGGGTTTCAGCCGGACAGCACTGTAACTGCTCCTTTGATTGAAGCTGACGAGCCTGCTGTGGTGCTGCCAGGGCCCCAGGAGTCTGTTGATGAATCCGCTCCCGAGGCAGGGCAGGTTATGCCCGAAGACGGCGTGACCCTGGAGCCTGACATGGCCCCTGCAACAGCCCCTGAGGCTGACGACCAAGCCCTTGAGACCGCGCCGGCGGACGTTGCGGCGGTCGCTGAGCCGGTTCCGGAAGAAACGGTTGCGGCTAACGAGCCGCCGGCAGCGGCCCGTCTGCAGATGACGTTCAGTGATGATTGCTGGATTCAGGTTACTGATGGCGCTGGTAACCGCCTGGCTGCCGGTCTTCGTACCCGCGGCAACCAGCTGGACGTATCCGGTGAGGCGCCACTGAGAGTGGTAGTTGGCGCAATGAGTGCCGTTGAAACCATCCAGTTCCGGGGCGAGACCCTGGACCCTGGCCGTTTCCGCGTAGTGAATAACCGAGCAGAGTTCACCCTAGAACCCTGAACGACCGCCTGAACAGATTGTTGGTTCCAGACCATGAAGCAAGATTCCCCGATCAAGAGACGTAAATCCCGCCAGATCATGGTGGGCAATGTGCCAGTGGGCGGAGATGCGCCCATTTCGGTACAGAGCATGACCAACACCAATACCTGTGATGTTGATGCCACCGTCGGTCAGATCAAGGCCCTTGAAGAGGCCGGTGCGGATATTGTCCGCGTGTCTGTGCCGTCTATGGAGGCGGCCGAGGCATTCGGCAAGATTCGTGAGCGGGTCTCGGTGCCGTTGGTTTCGGATATCCATTTCGACTACAAGATTGCGTTGCGGGTTGCCGAGCTGGGTGTTGATTGTTTGCGGATCAACCCCGGCAACATTGGCCGGGACGACCGGGTGAGTGCGGTGATCAACGCTGCCAAGGATCGCAATATTCCGATCCGCATCGGGGTGAATGCCGGGTCACTGGAAAAGGCATTGCAACGCAAGTATGGCGAACCGACCCCCGAGGCGCTTGTGGAATCTGCCATGCGCCACATCGATATTCTGGACAAGCACGACTTCCAGAACTTCAAGGTCAGCCTGAAGGCGTCCGACGTATTCATGACCGTCGCAGCCTATCGCCAGATTGCCTCACAGATTGAGCAGCCCTTGCACCTGGGCATTACCGAGGCGGGCGGTTTCCGGTCCGGTACCGTGAAATCCGCCATCGGCCTCGGCATGTTGCTGATGGATGGTATTGGCGACACCATACGGGTCTCCCTGGCGGCAGACCCGGTACAGGAAATCAAGGTAGGCTTCGACATCCTCAAAAGCCTGCGTTTGCGTAGCCGCGGCATCAATTTCATTGCCTGCCCAAGTTGTTCACGCCAGAACTTCGACGTTATCCAGACCATGAACGACCTGGAAGCCCGTCTTGAAGATGTGAACACCTCACTGGATGTAGCCATCATTGGCTGTATCGTTAACGGGCCGGGTGAAGCCAAGGAAGCAGACCTGGGGTTGACCGGCGGCAGCCCGAAACACCTGCTGTATGTGGGCGGAAAGCCGAACCAGAAACTGGACAACACGGCACTGGCTGATGACCTCGAGCGGCTGATCCGCGAGCAGGTTGCCAAGCGCCAGGAGCAGGAAGAAGCCGTTATCGCCCGGTCTTCAGACTGAGCGTTACAAAGACACCATTCAAAGATTTTCAGGGTTTAAACTTGGCTAAAATTCAGGCAATTCGGGGGATGAATGACATCCTCCCGGACCAGACCCCGGTCTGGCAGTATGTAGAGTCCACGGTAAGACAGGTGCTCGGCCAGTACGGCTACCAGGAAATCCGTATGCCGGTGGTAGAGCACACCGAGCTGTTCAAGCGCTCGATCGGTGAAGTGACCGATATCGTCGAAAAAGAAATGTATACATTCGACGACCGCAATGGCGACAGCCTGACTCTGCGCCCTGAAGGTACAGCCGGTTGCGTTCGGGCCGCAGAAGAGCATGGCCTGCTGTTCAACCAGACACGCCGTTTGTGGTACACCGGCCCGATGTTTCGCCATGAGCGGCCCCAGAAAGGGCGGTATCGCCAGTTTCACCAGATCGGTGTCGAGTGCTTCGGCATGGCCGGCCCTGACATTGACGCGGAGCTGCTGGTTCTGACCGCCCGCCTGTGGAAGGCGTTCGGGCTGACCGAGCATGCCCGGCTGGAAATCAATTCCATCGGTACCAGCGAATCCCGCAAGGTGTACCGGGAGGCGCTGGTTCGTTATCTCGAGCAGTATAAAGACCAGCTCGATGACGACAGCAAGCGTCGTCTTGGCACCAATCCGCTTCGCATCCTGGACAGCAAAGACCCGGCCACCCGTGAAATCCTGAACGGGGCACCGTTGCTGGATGACTACCTGGACGACGAATCCCGCGTCCATTTCGAGCAACTGAAAGCACTGCTGGATGCGGCCGGTGTAAGCTACACCGTCAATCCGGCACTGGTTCGGGGCCTGGATTACTACGGTAAAACCGTTTTCGAGTGGATCACTGACAGCCTTGGCGCCCAGGGCACCATCTGTGCCGGTGGCCGTTATGATGGACTGGTTCAGCAACTTGGTGGCAAGCCCACCGATGCGGTAGGTTTTGCCATGGGTCTGGAGCGGCTGATTCTGCTGCTTGAAACCCTCGGCCTGGTGCCGGAGCAGGTCAACAACAACGCCGACGTATACGTAACCGCCATGGGCGAGCAGGCCGTTGCACCAGCCATGGCGGTGGCCGAATGTCTGCGTAATGAGTTGCCCGGAGTGGTGGTGGTCAGCCATTGTGGTGGCGGAAGTTTCAAGAGCCAGATGAAAAAGGCTGACCGGAGCAATGCTCGCTATGCAGTCATTCTGGGAGAGAACGAAATTGCCAGCGGCACGGTGGCCCTGAAACCACTTCGAAATGACGATCCCCAGCAGGAAGTTAACCAGTCCGAACTGGCTTCAGTCCTGAAGGGTTTGCTTTAAGTTTTCTTGATAACGCATTGTATTTTAATAATTAATCAGGAGTTTTCATGGCCGAGTTGCGCACAGAAGAAGAACAGGTCCAGGCGATCAAGGATTGGTGGAAAAAGAACGGCAGTTCGCTGCTGATCGGTATCGGCGCGGCACTCGCCATTGTCTTCGGCTGGCAAGCCTGGCAGAACCACCAGGCCCAGCAACGGGCGGAAGCAGCCAACCAGTTCGCCAATCTGCTGAACGCCTTTTCGGGTGAGCAGGGAGAATCTGACACAGACACCATGGCCTTTGTCGCCGAAACCCTGCGTGAAGAGCACTCCGACAGCGCCTATGCCATCTACGGCAACCTGGTGATGGCGCGCCAGCAACTGGCCGAACAGAACGATCCAGCCGCTGCAGTAGAATCTCTCAGCTGGGCGCTGGACAAGGCTGCTGATGACAAGGCGCTTTCCCTGGTGGTGCGCAACCGCCTGGCTCGGGCCCAGTTTGCCGCCGGCAACCACGACGATGCCCTGGCCACGCTTGATGGTGCTGGCGAAGCGGATGCCTTCAATGCCATTTTCTCCGAACTTCGGGGCGATATCCTGTTGGCCAAAGGCGACCAGGATGGTGCCCGGGAAGCCTATCTGACCGCCCGGGAACAGAACCAACAGGGCCGAAGCGGTGTCCTGGAACTGAAACTGTCTGACCTGGGCGTCGGGGAGGACGCCTGATGCCGGTATCCAGAAGCATCCGCTCGGGTTTCCTGGCGGCGGCATCCATTGCGGCAATGGCCCTGGCCGGATGCAGCACCACCGATACCTTTGAACAGCCTGCCCCCTTGCCGGAAATCGACGAGCGTGTGGAGTTCGACCGGGTGTGGTCCATGTCGGTTGGCGATGGCCACGACGGTGAGTTCCTGCACATGGCGCCGCTGTATGCGGGTGACACCTTGTATGCTGCCTCTGCAGACGGCGAGGTTGTCGCGGTCCAAAGCGAAAACGGCGAGCTGATCTGGGAGCAGGACCTGGACGAGCGTTTGTTTGCGGGCCCGGGTGCTGATGCCCGGCAACTTTACCTGGCAAGCCGGAATGCCGAACTGATCGCCCTGTCCAGTGAGGATGGCAGTGAACAATGGCGCGCGAGCCTGCCCACGGAAGTGGTAGCTGCGCCGCAGTCTAACGGTTCCCTGGTGGTGGCGCAGACCACCGATGGCCGGGTGATCGGTTTTGATGCCGGGAATGGTGACCAGCTCTGGCAGTACGATGCCCAGGTTCCGGTTCTGACCATGCGCACTGGCGCGGCTCCGCTGGTGGGTGGAGACGTGGTGATCGCGTCCTTCGCCAACGGCCGGGTCATTGCGTTGACGGCAGCCGCCGGGCAGCCGGTCTGGCAGTACGAAGTAGGCCAGCCCCAGGGCCGAACAGAGCTTGAGCGCCTGGTGGATATTGGTGGACAGCCGCTGGTGCTGGATTCCGCCATTATGGTGGCGGGTTATCAGGGCAAGCTGGCTCTGGTGGATATTCGTTCCGGCCAGGAAATCTGGAGCAAGCCGGCATCCAGCTTCTATTCACCGGCAATCGGTAACGGCAATATCTACCTGGCCTCGGCCAATGGTGACATCCAGGCGCTTCGTGGCAACGACCGCAGGGAGCTGTGGGTTCAGGACCAGCTGTCCTGGCGCCAGGTAACCCGTCCGGCCGTCTCCGGAGACTACCTGGTGGTAGGCGATTTTGAGGGTTATCTGCACGTGTTGTCCGCCGAGGACGGTAGCCTGCAGGGCCAGGTGAAGTTTGACAGTGAGGGTATCCGCGTACCGGTTCAGGTTACGAGAGATGGTAACCTGCTGGTTTACGGAAACGGCGGCAAACTGTCCGTGCTCAGGCTTGAGCAGGACGACTGACAGCCCCATGAATTTACCCGGCTACGGCCGGGTTTCTGTTTTATTTGCATAGCAGACCAATATGACCCCAGTAATAGCCCTGGTGGGCCGCCCAAACGTTGGCAAGTCCACCCTGTTCAACCAGATGACCCGTTCCCGGGATGCCCTTGTGGCAGATTTTCCGGGCCTCACCCGTGACAGAAAATACGGGGAAGGTCATTACGAAGGGCAGAAGTTCATTGTTATCGACACCGGCGGCCTGACTGGTGACGAAGTTGGCCTGGACGCTGAAATGGCCAGGCAGTCCCTTCAGGCTGTGGAAGAGGCCGATATCGTCCTGTTCCTGGTAGACGGTCGGGCAGGGCTGACGGCCGGTGACGAAATGATTGCTGACCATCTGCGCCGCTCCGGCAAGCAGGCGCACCTGGTGGTTAACAAAACCGACGGCCAGGATCCGGATGTTGCCGCGGCGGATTTCTACCGCCTGGGCTTTGAATCCAGCTTTACCATCGCCGCAGCCCATAACCGCGGTATCCGTACCTTGCTGGAAACCCTGCTGCCTGAACCGGTAGATCCGGAGGAGCAGGACCGGGCCGATCGTTATCCGGGTATCCGCATCGGTGTTGTGGGCCGTCCGAATGTAGGCAAGTCCACACTGGTTAACCGGATGCTGGGTGAAGACCGGGTGGTGGTTTATGACATGCCGGGTACCACTCGCGACAGCGTATACATTCCCTACGAGCGCCATGGTGAGCAGTACACCCTGATTGATACCGCCGGGGTACGGCGCCGTAAAAACGTTCACGAAGTGGTGGAGAAGTTCTCCATCATCAAAACCCTGCAGGCCATCGACGACGCCCATGTGGTGATCCTGGTGATTGACGCCCGGGAAGGTCTGGTAGACCAGGACCTGCACCTGATCGGCTTTGTGCTGGATGCCGGCCGGTCACTGGTGATCGCCGTCAACAAATGGGACGGCATGGATCCGGAAGACCGAAGCAAGGTGAAGGAGCAGGTGGCCCGTCGCCTCGATTTCCTGGATTATGCAGACAAGTACTATATCTCGGCGCTGCATGGCACGGGGGTAGGCACGATGTACGAATCGGTGCAGGCCTGCTACGAATCTGCCATGGCGAAGTGGCCCACAAACCGCCTGACGGCAATCCTGCAGGATGCCGTAGCCCAGCATCAGCCGCCCATGGTTCATGGCCGGCGAATCAAGCTGCGTTACGCACACCAGGGCGGCTCTAATCCGCCGGTGATTGTGGTGCACGGTAACCAGGTGGATTCGCTGCCCGGGGCTTACAAACGGTATCTGGAGAACACCTTCCGCAAGGTGCTGAAAGTGGTGGGATCACCCATCCGCTTCGAGTTCAAGTCCGGTGAAAACCCGTTTGCCAACAAGGTTGACCGGCTGACACCACGGCAGAAGGTCAAGAAGGATAACGACCTGAAGAAAGGCCGCAAGATCAAGAAAACCCGGCAGAAAAGCGTTAAACGCTGATCAACCGGGCTCTCCGCACGACCGGGAGTGGCTCACGCCACTCCCGCTTCCTCTACCTGGCGCGCCTGAACGGCTGTCAGGGCAATGGTAAACACGATATCTTCCACCATCGCACCCCGTGACAGGTCGTTCACAGGCTTTCTCAGGCCCTGAAGCATCGGGCCGACGCTGACCACATTTGCGCTGCGCTGTACGGCTTTATAGGTGGTGTTGCCGGTGTTGAGATCCGGGAACACGAACACCGTGGCCTTACCGGCTACCTTGCTGTCTGGTGCCTTGGATTTGCCGACACTTTCAATCGCAGCGGCATCGTATTGCAGCGGGCCGTCGATCAGCAGGTCCGGACGACGTTCCCGGGCAATGCGGGTGGCTTCACGCACCTTGTCGACATCCTGCCCACTACCGGACTCGCCGGTGCTGTAACTGATCATGGCAACCACCGGCTCGATACCGAAGGCCTCCGCCGACTCGGCGCTCTGGATGGCGATGTCGGCCAGTTCTTCGGCGTTCGGGTCCGGGTTGATGGCACAGTCACCGTATACCAGCACCTGTTCCGGCAACAGCATGAAGAATACAGACGACACCACCTTGGCGTTGTCGTGGGTTTTGATCAGCTGCAGGGCAGGGCGCACGGTGTTTGCGGTAGTGTGGATGGCCCCGGAAACCAGGCCATCGGCTTCATCCATGGCGACCATCATGGTGCCGAGCACCACGTTGTCTTCCAGCATGGCTTCGGCCATGTCTTCGGTGAGCCCCTTGTGCTTCCTGAACTCCACCATCGGTGCGATGTAGCGGTCGCGGATCGAGGCAGGATCCATCAGCTCCAGGTCTTCCGGTAACTCAAGCCCCTGTGCTGCCGCTACCGAGCGGATTTCCTGGGGATTTCCGATTAATACGCAGCGGGCCAGTTTGCGCTGGTGGCAAATAATGGCTGCGTGCACGGTACGGGGTTCGCAGCCCTCCGGCAATACGATTCGTTTATTGGCAGACCTCGCCCGCTCCGACAGCTGGTAACGGAAAGCCGGTGGCGACAGACGGCTCTGGCGCTGAACCTTAAGGTGTTCCTGGAGCCAGTCGGTATCCACGCGGCGGGCAACCGACTCCATGGACTCCTCGATCCGTTCCGGATCATCAATCGGGATGGCGGACGACAGGCTGGCCAGCATATGGGCGGTTTCATAGGTGTTGGCATCGGAACTGAGTACCGGGAGTCCGGTATCCAGCGCCCTGCGGCACAGGTCGATGACCCGGTTGTCCGGCATCAGTCCGCCGGTAAGCATCAGGCCTGCCAGGGGCACACCGTTCAGGGCCGCCAGGGCCGTGGTCACCACGATATCTTCGCGGTCACCGGGGGTGACCATCAGGGTGCCAGGCTTCAGCGTGTCGGTCATATTCCTGATGGTGCGGGCACACACAGACACTTTCTGCACCCGGCGGCTGTGCATGTGGCCTTCGTGCAATACCGGCACCCCGAGCTCCCTTGCAACATCGGACACCCGTGGCGCCAGCAGGTGTGGCTGCCAGGGAATCTCGGCCAGCAGGTGGAAACGGCCAGACGTGAACACCTTGCAGGCCGAGCGGTAATCAATAACGTCTCCCTTCGCCGGACGGTGGTGGTCCAGGGTCATGCCGGACTTCTCCGGCGCGCCAATCTTGTTCAGGATGACGGCAATGACGTCCGGATCTGAGGGGGCGGCAAACAGGCGCGCGGAGAAATCCAGTTCCTCGTCAAGGTCAGAGGCGGAACAGCTTCTTGGTGCGCTCACCAGGATCACCTCGGAGCCCAGGTTCCTGGCTACCTCCACATTGAGTCGTGCGATGTAGGCTTCGCTCCGGTCCGGCACCAGGCCTTCGATGATAACGATATCGACCTGGTTGGCGACTTTCTGGTACTCGCCAACGATATTTTCCAGAAGCAGGTCTCCCTTGCCCCGGTTCAGCAGTTGCTGGGCTTCTTTCAGGGGAATCGGATCGGGTGGTTGCAGGTGGCTGCGGGCGGTGACAAACGCCGTGGAAGAATCGCGGCCGTCGTTATGGATGGCTTCGCCGCGGTGTACCGACTGGCTGAACGGTTTGTAGAAACCAACGCTCACGCCTTCACGCTCGAGGGCCCGGAGCAGGCCAAGACAAACGGAGGTCAGGCCGGATTCCATCGAGGTAGGTGCAATAAAAAGACTTTTTGCCATGGGTTGTCCTGTAAATCTGTCGGGTTCGGTCGTTCAGGCGGAGGCCAGGCGCTCGGCTTCCTGGGCAATAACCAGTTCTTCGTTGGTGGGAATCACCAGCACCGGGAACCGGGAGTCGGGGCTACTGACAAAGCCGTCGCTCATCCTGCCATGATCACGGTTCAGGCCGGTGTCCAGTTCAATTCCGAGCAGCCCCAGGTGTTTGACGGTTTCCTGTCGGATGCGGGGGCTGTTCTCGCCGATACCGCCGGTAAACACCAGGGCGTCGAGTTGTGCCAGTGAGGCCGTCATGGCACCGACATAGCGGGCAAGGCGGAAACAGAACACATCGATTGCCAGTTGTGAGGGTTCGTGGCCGTGATCAGCCAGCTCGCACAGGGATCGCATATCGTTGGTTTGCCCGGACAGGCCCAGCAATCCACTGTCGTTGTTGAGCATACGGTGGGCTTCGGTGGCACTGACTCCCCGGGTAGCCAGGTAGTCGAACAGGCCGGGGTCGACGTCGCCGCTTCGGGTACCCATCACCAGGCCCTCAAGGGGCGTAAGGCCCATGCTGGTGTCAACGCTCAGGCCATCGCGAATAGCGGTGATGCTGCAGCCATTGCCCAGGTGTGCCGAGATAATCGAAGTGGTCGCCGGTGTTTTACCCAGCAGACGTGCGGCTTCCCGGGTCATAAAGTAATGACTGGTGCCGTGAAAGCCATAGCGCCGGATGCCCCATTGGGTATAGCAATGCTCGGGTAGCGCATAGCGATAAGCCCGCTCCGGCAGGGTGTGGTGGTAGGCGGTATCGAAGACGGCGGCATGGGGGCGGTCCGGAAACAGGGCCCGCATGGCACGGATACCGGCGAGGTTGACCGGGTTGTGCAAGGGGGCCAGTTCAGCACAGGCTTCAATGGCCTGTTCGGTGGCATCATCCACCAGGACGGCTTCACGGAAGGTTTCGCCACCGTGTACAACCCGATGGCCGATAGCCTTGGGTGTGCCGGTCAGCAATTGCCGGTTCCGGAACTCGTTCACCAGCGCCTGCAGGGCCTGTTCGTGACTGGCTCCGGCCGGCAGTTTCACCGGGTTGTCGTCACCGGAAATTCGTGCAAAGGCATCACTGTTGTTCAGCTTTTCGGCCAGCGCCGAAGCGATTTTCCGGTTTTTCTGATCAAAAAGTGCAAGTTTCAGGGAGGAACTGCCGCAGTTCACAACCAGTATTGATTCTTCCATGTTCTCGCCGTGTTGGTTCTAGGTGCTGGCCCGTTCGTTGGTGTCGAGCCATTGGATGAAATCCTGTTCCGGGAGCGGGGTGCTGTAGAAGTAGCCCTGAGAGTAATCGCAATGTTCTTCCTTCAGGAAGTGGGTCTGGGCTTCGGCTTCGACGCCCTCTGCCACCACTTTCAGGCCAAGGCTGTGGGCCATGGTGATAATGGCGCGAACAAGCGAGGCATCGTCGTTTTCGGTCAGCACGTCCTGGATGAAGGACTTGTCGATTTTCAGGGTATCAAAGGGGTAGCTCTTGAGGTAGCTCAGAGCTGAGTAGCCGGTACCGAAATCGTCCACCGTCAGGCGGATTCCGGAACGGTCAAGCTTGCGAAGAATATCAGCGGTTTCAATGGAGTTGTCCAGAATCAGCCTTTCGGTGATTTCCAGTTCCAGCAGCTCCGGGCGCAGCCCGCTGGCGTCGAGCGCCCGCATGACGGCATCGGTAAAGCCCGGATCCCTGAACTGGCGCGGTGACACATTCACCGCCACACCGATCGGGTTTCCGGTCAGGGTTTGCCAGTTGCGGGCGGCTTTGCAGGCTTCCTGGATGACCCACTCGCCAATCGGAATGATCAGCCCGGTTTCCTCGGCCAGCGGAATGAAACGATCCGGCATCACCATACCCAGGGCAGGGTTGTTCCAGCGCAGCAGGGCTTCGGCAGACACCAGCTTGCCGGAGTGGGTATCGATGATTGGCTGGAAATAGAGTTCGAACTCGCCGAGCTCCATGGCCTTGCGCATGTAGGATTCCATCTGCAGCCGCTCGTGGGAGACCTCGGTCATTTCCGGCGTGAAGCGGGAATAGGCGCTCTTGCCCTTGTGCTTGGCTTCGTACATGGCGGCATCGGCGTGCTGGAGCAGGGTGCCACTGTTATCGGAATCCTGTGGGAAGGTGGCGATACCTATACTGGTGGTAACGAACACTTCCTGGCCGCCCAGCATGAACGGGGTCGAGAAGGTTTGAAGGATGCGATCAGCCACCTGGCAGGCGGCATCGGGGCCACTGAGGCCGGGCAGGACCACCAGGAATTCATCGCCGCCCAGGCGGGCGACGGTACTGGTGCCGCGAAGGCAGCTGGAGACCCGTTTGGAGGCTTCAATCAGCAGGGTGTCCCCGGCATCGTGGCCAAGGGTGTCGTTAATGTGTTTGAAGTTGTCCAGGTCGAGGAACATAACGCCAACCTGGGTTTCATCCCGGCGGGCCTGGGCGATAGCCAGCTTCAGGCGATCCAGTGCCAGCATGCGATTCGGCAGGCCGGTAAGCACATCGTAGTTGGCCTGGCGCAACAGTTGTTGTTCGTAGCGTTTACGGATGCTGATATCTTCACCGAGAATCAGGTAGCCGGTGGTATCGCTGTTGGAATCCTTGATGGGTGTTACCACCAGCTGTTCCCAGTAACGCTCACCATTGCGCCTTACGCTGTTCACTTCACCCTGCCAAACGCCAACCCGCTTCACCTGCAGCCGTATTGCCTGCCACAGGTGCCACGCTTCCCGGCTGTTCATGGATTGGTCCACCAGTGCGGACGGGTGTTTGCCGATGATGTCGTCCTGGGTGTAGCCGGTGAGCTGGCTGAATTTCTGGTTGGCGTATTCGATGTGCCACTGCCGGTCGCAGATCAGTACAGAAGAGGGGCTCTGTTCGATGGCCTGGGAGAACTTCAGGATATCGGCAGCGTCCCGCTCACGGCGCGCCACATCTTCGTTCAGTCGCTCACGCATCTCGTTGATGGCGTCGGTCACCAGGCCCAGTTCGTCCCGGCGATTGCCCGGGGTGTCCGGACGTTCCAGTTTGAGCGGCCGCGACAGGGTTTTCAGGGAAAGATCGCGGGTGTAACCGGCCATGGCGGTCAGGTGCCGGGTAACCAGGTGGCGGAAAATCCAGAGAATCAGGATGGAAATAAAGAAAATGGTGAAGAACTGGGTGGCAATGATGACGCCCACCCGGTGCCTGAGATCCTGGTAGACCCGCTCCAGTCCGGCGGTGATGGTAATTCGGCCAAGATTGAAGGGTTCGTCATCCCGGTAAACCAGGTCAAAGCTGTGGCTGAGCAAGTCGCCCCGGGGGCTTTGCCCCATGACCAGTTCGGAATCCGGCTCTATGCGCAGGCGCAGGTGGTCGATATCGGGCAGGCTGAGAATGCCCTCCATCTGGGTTTGCAGGGATTTCTGGTCGAGGGCCCAGAGGCTGCGGGCAAGGCTGGACGAGTAGCCAGCTTCGATCACATCAAGCCTTTGCTGGATTTTGTTCAGGTCCTGGCGGTAGTCCGAATAGATCTGTATGCCGGAGGCCAGCAAAGTAAAGGCCGAGCTGAAGAGAAGGATCCATGCCAGGAGCCTGATAGAGAGAGGAGAGGCCGTACGAATACGTTTCAGACGTGTCGTAATCTCTGGCATTTCAGTGACCAGGCCACCTTGTGAAGTATCTGACATAACCAGGCGCTGCAAACCGTGTTGTGATTTGGGCGTTAACCCAGCTTCCCTGCAAACGACTATAGCAACAGTTTATGACAACTGCTCTGCAAACTCAGGATAAATCGGAAGAATTGCCGGAAGAAGTCTCAGTTTGACACTTATTGCAACGGTGTTTCGGGCTTGATGCAGGTCAAGATGGTGCGGGCGGTACGGGCGTAACCTGAGCTTAGTCAAGTTCGGAATCAAACAGGAGAACGGCCATGTATATGGACGCTGTAGTAATCGCAGGTATTGTAACAGTGTTGCTGATGATCGGATTTTTCGTAGGCGTTGGTGTCTTCATCGTGAAAGATCAGAAGCACCACGGTGCGAAGGGTGTCGCCAAGCATCATCATGGAAGCCATGGCGGATAGCACCTTCGGGTGCTATCAAAGCTTGGGAAAAATTGGCGTCCCCTAGGGGGTTCGAACCCCTGTTGCCGCCGTGAAAGGGCGGAGTCCTAGGCCACTAGACGAAGGGGACGCAACGTTTTCAAAAGCTTGCCTCGTCGAGGTGGCGCGTATATTAAGTAAGGGCCTTGGGCCTGTCAACGCTTTTTTTCAAAAAATTCACTTCACGCTTTCTTGCAGGGCATCCGCTAACTCCGGGTACTTGAACCGGAATCCTTCTTTTTCCAGTCTTGCCGGAACTGCACGTTGGCCGGTGAGCAACAGCCGGGCCATTTCCCCCAGCATCAACTGTAATGCGAATGCAGGCGCAGGCAGTATCGCGGGCCGGCTCAGCACCCGTGCCAGCGCCCTGGTAAATTCAGCATTTGTTACCGGTGCAGGGCTGACGACATTATAGGGGCCGCGAGCCTGTTCGTTTTCCAGCATCCAGATCAGGGCGGCGACAACGTCGTCTCTGTGCACCCAGGGCATATACTGGCGACCGCTTCCAAGCTTTCCGCCCAGCCCCAATTTGAAGGGCAGCAGCATTCGCTGCAGGAAACCTCCACCGGAGCCCGCCACCACGCCTGTACGGGACAGGCATACCCGTACACCGAGTTTCTCCGCCTCCAGAGCTGCCTGCTCCCAATCGCGGCAAAGCTCGTGGGTAAACTCGATAGTGGGTGAGGTCTCTTCGGTAACTAATTGATCACCCTGATTTCCGTAAACACCTACCGCAGAGCCGGATACGAGTACCCCGGGTCTGGTCGCCCAGCTTTCCATGGCGCTGACCAGGTCATGGGTCAGTGCAATTCGGCTGTCCCTGAGGGCTTGTTTTCGTTTGTCGGACCAGCGCTTGTCTGCAATGCCTTCGCCGGCCAGGTTGATGACCGCATCAAAGCCGGGGCGACCGGAGGTCTGCCCAAGGTCGCCAATTACCTGAACGGGGCCACAAAGTTCCTTGACGATGTTGGTTGCCTGTCGGCTCAGCACTGTCAGTGACCAGCCCCGGCTGGCCAGTTCCCGGCAAAGAACCTGGCCAATGAAGCCGGTACCGCCGGTTATCAGAATTCGCTTTTCCATGTCTGCTTCCCTCGATGCAAACCGGGTGATCAGACTGCAGCGCGGCCCAGCTCGTCCTGGACAACGTCCCGGATGGCTTCACCCAGATGCGGGTTCTGTCCAATAGGGTCTGCAAGCCGGATCTCTACACCGTGCTGTTTCTCGAGCTCTTCAATCATGGCGGGGACGTCTTTGCGTAAATGCCGGCCTGCAGCCAGGAACAACGGAACGATGGTAAAGCTGGTGGCGCCGCTTTCCTTGCCCCGGGCGACAATCGTCTCCAGGGAAGGCTCGGCCAGCTCCATATAGGCAATGGACGAGTCTTCGACTGACTCCAGGGTAGGCTTGGCCAGTTGTTCAAAGGTATCGCACCAGCGCTGGTCGCTGCTGCCGTGAGCCAGCAGAATAATGCGGTGAGGATTTGCCATGAGGTCTCCGGAATGATCAGATGGATTGGCTGATACGTAATGACTGCAAAGTTATACGATGCTGTTGCCCTAAATGTATCAGGGAGTGGTTGAATGTTCGATTGGAAAGAGCTTTTGGATTACTGGTTTGGCCCCCTGGATGACCAGGGCCTGCCGGATGCATTTCATCGTAACCGCTGGTTCCGGTCTGACAGAAAGTTTGACCAGGAGATTCGCCGCCGCTTTTTGTCCCTGGTTTTGTTTGCCTCCGAGGAGGGGCTGGAGCACTGGCGTACAGCTGCCGGCGGTGCCCTGGCGGAAATCCTGTTGCTGGACCAGTTTACCCGGAATATCTTCCGGGGCGCTGCGCTGGCTTTCGAGCACGATCGCCTGGCCAGGCAATTGTGCCGGCGGGCGATGGACCAGGGCCAGGATGTTCAGTTACCGGCGGTTCAACGCGCCTTTCTGTATATGCCGTTACAGCACTCCGAGAAGATCAAGGACCAGGAATTGTCGGTGGAGTGCTATCGGCAGTTGGCGGCAAGCCACAACGGCTTGCTGGGAGATTTTCTTGAGAGCTTCCTTCAGTCAGCCCGGGACCATCACGACATCATTGCCCGGTTTGGCCGCTTTCCCCACCGTAACCGTGCCCTCGGGCGCAAGTCTACCGAGCAGGAGCTGGAATACCTGGAGGGAGGGCGGAGGTTTGGCCAATAATCCGCTTTCATAATTTCTTAAAAAAACTGTTGACGCGCTGCGATCGATCAGTAGAATACGCAGCCGTTGAGAGGCAACGCCCTCACAAAGATCTGCGGGAATAGCTCAGTTGGTAGAGCACAACCTTGCCAAGGTTGGGGTCGCGAGTTCGAATCTCGTTTCCCGCTCCAGATTCCAAAAAACCCGACCCCAGTGTCGGGTTTTTTGCTTTCAGGCTCCGGATAACTCCCCTTTCTATTGTCTGTGTCAGCTATACTCGGCATCCTCATTTTTAAACTGATCTGTGCGAGCGCTCAAGATGAAGGTGCAGTCACTTTACCTGTATCCCGTAAAATCCCTGGCAGGCGTTGAAGTTCCAGGTTTTGAGCTGGACGATTTCGGCCCGAAAGGGGATCGCCGCTGGATGATCGTGGACGATCAGAACCGGTTTGTAACCCAGCGCCAGATGCCCAGGCTTGCCCTGGTCAGCGCGGTGATGAGCGATGACGGGGTAGAGGTGCGGATTCCGGATCAGGGGAGTTTTCCCCTGGTGCCGCAGGAGGAGCAGGTTCGAGTCGTGGTCTGGCGTGATACCGCCGATGCCCTGATGGGTGACCCTGCAGCAAGTGCGGCGTTAAGTGAGTTCTGTGGTGTCCCGCTTCGCTTTGTCTATATGCCCGATTCCAGTTTTCGCCGGGTCGATCCGGAGCGGGTCGCCGATAACCGGCGTGTGGGCTTTGCCGACGGCTTTCCGTTTCTGCTCGCCAATCAGGCGTCACTGGATGAGTTGAACACCCGTCTGACGCAGCCGGTATCCATAACACGGTTCCGGCCCAATATTGTTATAAAGGGCGTGCCGGCATGGGCCGAGGATGATTGGCGATCCCTGATGATCGGGTCTGTAGGATTTCGAGTGGTCAAACCCTGTTCCCGCTGCGTTCTGACAACCGTAGATCCCGAAACGGGCATCAAAGATGCCGGAACCGAACCCCTGAAAACGCTTTCTACCTATCGTAAAACGCCTGATGGCGTAATCTTCGGCCAGAATGCCATTCATTTGAGCAGTGGCAGAATCTCGGTTGGAGACAGTGTTGCCATTTCCCAACAGGAGTCGTGAAAAAGGTGCCCTTACTGAACCTGGATAAAATTTCCCTTTCCTTCGGCATGCATCCCTTGCTGGATGAAGCCTCGCTGACCATCGAGCCGGGCGAGCGGGTGTGTCTGTTAGGGAGAAACGGCGAAGGTAAATCGACGCTCCTGAAAATTGTCAGCGGTGATGTTACTCCTGATGGAGGCATTGTTCGCCTGGAAGAGGGCTCGGTGCTGGCGGTATTGCCCCAGAACCTGCCGTCTGGCGACACCCGCACCGCCTACGATGTGGTGGCTTCGGCGTTTCCGGAAACCGGCGAGTTGCTGGCGGAGTTTCACTGCTTGTCCCAGCAGGCAGATGAAGCCAGCCTGGACCGGATGATGAAGGTTCAGGAGCGCCTCGAGAGCCTGGATGGCTGGCGCCTGGACCAGAAGGTCACCACGATCCTGGCCCAGTACGGCGTAGATCCGGACCGTACGCTGAATACCTTGTCCGGCGGCTGGCAGCGCCGGGTTTTGCTGGCCAGGGCGTTGGTGGCAGAGCCGGATATCCTGTTACTGGATGAGCCAACCAACCATCTGGATGTACCCGCGATTGCCTGGCTGGAAGAGGCTCTGGGCCAGTTTCGGGGTGCCATGCTGTTTGTCAGTCACGACCGGGCGTTTATCCGGCGCATGGCGACCCGGGTAGTCGAGCTGGACCGGGGGCAGTTGATCAGTTTTGCGGCCAACTATGACAAGTACCTGGAGCTGAAAGAAAAGGCGCTGGAAGATGAAGAGCGCCAGAACGCCTTGTTCGACAAGCGCCTGAAACAGGAAGAGGCGTGGATCCGGCAGGGCATCAAGGCCCGCAGAACCCGCAATATGGGCCGTGTAAGGGCGCTCAGGGCCATGCGCGAAGAGCATCGCCAGCGCCGGGTTCGCGGTGGCACTGCCAATTTCTCCGTTGAAGAGGCAGCCCGTTCCGGCAAGCTGGTGGCTGAAGCCCGGCAGGCAGGCTTTGCCTACCCGGGCAGTGATCCGGTTATCCGGGATATGACGCTGACCATTCTGCGAGGCGACAAGATCGGCCTGGTAGGGGAGAACGGAACCGGCAAGACCACGCTGGTACGACTACTGTTGGGAGAGCTTGAACCTACTGAAGGAAGCATCCGGCTGGGTACCAATCTGCAGGTGGCGTACTTCGATCAGCTGCGGGGCGAGCTGGACCTGGAAAGCAACGCTCTGGACAACCTGGCCGAGGGTCGGGAATTTATCGATATCAACGGCCAAAGCAAACACGTTCTGGGATACCTGCAGGAATTCCTGTTCACCCCGGAACGTGCCCGTTCGCCGGTCAGTGTTTTCTCGGGTGGTGAGCGAGCCCGTCTGTTGCTGGCCAAGCTGTTCAGCAAGCCTGCCAACATCCTGGTTCTGGACGAACCGACCAACGACCTGGATGTGGAAACCCTGGAACTGCTCGAAGAACAGCTCTCCGAGTTCAAGGGTACGGTGATTGTGATCAGTCACGACCGGGAATTCCTGGATAACGTGGTCACCGACACCATCTTCCTGGATGGCACCGGGCGGGTGCGCGAGTTCGTTGGCGGTTACAGCGATTGGCGCCGGCAAGGCGGGGTGTTTCCGGCGGAGTCTTCCGGCAGTCGGCCGGACAAACAGGATAAGCGGGAAAAGACAGAGGCAACGACAAAGAAGCCTGAGGCTTCTGCAGCTCCTGCAGCAAAGTCCAAACCGGTGAAACTGAGTTACAAGCTCAAGCTCGAACTGGAGCAGTTACCGGGTAAAATCGAGGCTTTGGAGCAGGAAGTGGCGGAGTTTCAGCAAGCGATCTCCGCGCCGGATTTTTATTCCGGAGATCCGGAGAAGGTTTCGAAGACACTGGAGCAGTTGTCTGACGCAGAAGCCCGCCTCGAGCAGGTCATCGAGCGCTGGATGGAGCTGGAAGAGCAGGCGGGGCAGTAGCAGCCCCGCCATCGCCTTTATCAGTGAATGCGCACTGCCAGGACGTCACATTCTGTGCCGTGCAGCACACCATTGGCGGTAGAGCCCAACAGCAGCTGGAAACCTTTGCGTCCGTGGCTGCCAACAATCACCAGGTCCACGCCCTGTTCCTTCACCAGCCGGTGAATTTCAGATTCCGGACGGCCAACCGTCACAATCTGGCTGTCCTTGGCCACGCCATATTGCTCGCCATATTGCCCAAGCTGGTCGTGGGCGGCCTTGTCCAGCTGATCCTGCAATTCAGAAAGATCCATGGGGATGTCGCCGCCATAGGCATAGCCGACAGGCTCCACAACGTGAACCAGCAACAGCTCCGCCGCCTGTGACTCGGCAATGGACTTGGCTTTGTTAAGGACCTGCGGTGCTTCTTCGGTCAGGTCGATGGCAACCAGAACTTTTTTGTAGGTGGACATGGGGTCTTGCTCCTTCGCGCTGGGAAATGATCCTGAATGACTCTGGATTGTATATCAATCAAGTGTATAGCCATTCTGACCGGCATCAAGCGGAAAGGGAAGTTTTTGGCCGGCGGGCAATGAGTTAACCCGGCCGGCCAGCCAGGCAGGAATCAGGCGTTATTGCGGAGCATTACAATGGCGTCGTCCAGGCCCTGGATAATGCCTTTGGAGTAACGGTCGATAATAAAGCTGACGTTGTTGTCGTTGTAGTTGATGTAGGAGCCGCGAATGAACTGCCACTTGGCGGCCACATCATCGAGGGCAGTTTTCAGTTCGCCGGTCGCTGAACCGGAGCGCGCCTGCGCCAGAAGCTCGTCAAACATCAGCGCCTGCTGGTCGAGCGACACTTCGTTGGCGGCGCCCTGGAACGTCTGGGAGACGGAAGAGTGGGTACGGGCTGCGTAGCGGGCCATCATCTGAGCCATCAGCACTGCCGCTGAGCGCGCCGATTCCACTTGCGGATTGGTTTCGGTTCCGCTGCTTTCCCTTGCGAGGTCGTACAGCTCTGTGGCGGTATCGTTCATCGACTGCCCCTGATTAGCCAGTTCGGCCATCAGGCGCAGGTCAGGGTAACCGCGATCCCGCACTTCGTTGATGTTGCTGCGCATCAGGTCCTTGAAGCTGTCGAAGGACCGGTTCAGTTCCTCGACCTGTTCGTCTGAAAGCACGTCACTGTTGCTGCCGACCACAGAGTTCATGGCGTCGTTGGCGCTATTGATTCCAACCACGACACGGTTGAGCAATTCGGTGTCGGAGGTTGCGCTGAAGGCGTAGAAGGCGTCCAGCGCCAGGTAGTTGTTGATGCGGAAATCATGCAGGTCTGCGAGGAACTCGTTACCGGATTCCTGTGCCTTGGCGCCGAACGCGGTAAAGGACAACAGGATCAGGGCAGCCAGAAGTGAGCGGATTCGCAGGTGGGCGTCTTTCATCGGATCAGTCTCCGTAATGCCGTTTTATTATTGTGGACTAAAGTCTCAGCTCGAAGTTAAAGTAACTACGCAGCCTAATCAACTAATTTCCGGCTGTTACCGGTACCACTTCACTTTTTTATCAAGAGTTTCTCGGGGTTCCCTGCAGAAACAAATTGACAAACGCTCCGTTTTTTTCCATCGTGTGGCCTCACGATTCAAACGACTGTATGAATTTTGGATCGGAAGATCGGGCAGTGACCGAAATCTCGCTGCACAAACAGCCGGCCCGGCAGCTATTGTCAGCCGGTTGTCAGCAGTTCCAAACACAGACTGGAGATCAGTTGATGATTTACGAAGGTAAAGCCATCACGGTTAAAGAGATCGAAGGCGGGATCGCTCAGTTGAACTTTGACTTGCAGGGCGAGTCAGTCAACAAGTTCAACCGTCTCACCATCGAAGAGCTGGGCGCCGCAGCTGAAGCACTCAAATCCCAGAAAAACCTCAAGGGCCTGGTTGTTACCAGTTCCAAGGACAGCTTTATTGTCGGTGCCGATATCACCGAGTTTACCGAGCTGTTTGCAGGTTCCGAAGAAGCTCTCGTGGCCAACAGCATGAAGGCCAACGAAGTATTCAACGCCATTGAAGACCTGCCGTTCCCGACCGTTACCGCTATTAACGGTATCGCTCTGGGTGGTGGCTTCGAAATGTGCCTTTCCACCGACTACCGGGTTATGGCTCCCAAGGCCAAGGTAGGTCTGCCGGAAGTGAAGCTGGGTATCTTCCCGGGCTTCGGCGGTACTGTTCGCCTGTCCCGCCTGGTGGGTGTGGATAACGCGGTTGAGTGGATTGCCGGTGGTACTGAAAACCGCGCTGATGCCGCTCTGAAAGTGGGCGCTGTTGATGCCGTGGTTGAAGCCGACAAGCTGGTCGACGCAGCCGTTGCCATTATCAATCAGTGCAACGAAGGCAAGCTGGACAACCTGGCGCGCCGTGAAGAGAAGAAAGGCAAGATCAAGCTCAACGCCATGGAAAGCATGATGGCGTTCGAGATTTCCAAGGCGTTCGTGGCCGGCAAGGCTGGCAAGAACTATCCGGCGCCGGTGGAAGCCATCAAGACCATGCAGAAGCATGCCGGCATGACCCGCGACAAGGCGATCGAAGTAGAAGCCAAGGGCTTCGCCAAGATGGCCAAGACCAACGTTGCCGCGTGTCTGGTTGGTCTGTTCCTGAACGACCAGGCCCTGAAGAAGAAAGCCAGTGCCTGGGAAAAAGAAGCCTCTGATGTGAACCTGGCTGCCGTACTGGGCGCCGGTATCATGGGTGGCGGTGTAGCCTTCCAGTCGGCGCTGAAAGGCACCCCGATTGTTATGAAGGACATCAATCAGGACGGCATCAAGCTGGGCCTGAGTGAAGCCAAGAAGCTGCTGTCCAAGCGTGTCGCCAAGGGCAAGATGGACGCTGGCCAGATGGGCGACGTTCTGAACAACATCACGCCGACCCTGAACTACGGTGATTTCAAGAACGTAGACCTGGTTGTTGAAGCGGTTGTTGAAAACCCGAAGGTGAAAGATGCCGTTCTGCGCGAGACCGAAGACGCGGTTCGCGAAGACGCCATCCTGACGTCCAACACCTCTACCATCTCCATCAACCTTCTGGCCAAGAACCTGAAGCGTCCGGAGAACTTCTGCGGCATGCACTTCTTCAACCCGGTACACATGATGCCGCTGGTTGAGGTTATCCGTGGCGAGAAGACCAGTGACCGCGCTATCGCGACCACCGTTGCCTACGCCAAGGCCATGGGCAAGACCCCGATCGTGGTTAACGATTGCCCGGGCTTCCTGGTTAACCGTGTTCTGTTCCCGTACTTCGGCGGCTTTGCTGCGCTGGTACGTGACGGTGCCGATTTCCAGAAGATCGACAAGGTGATGGAAAAGTTCGGCTGGCCCATGGGCCCGGCCTACCTGCTCGACGTAGTGGGCATGGACACTGCCAAGCACGCCAACGAAGTGATGGCAGACGGCTTCCCGGATCGCATGAAGGCTGACTTCAAGTCTGCCATCGACGTGATGTTCGAGAACAACCGTTACGGCCAGAAGAACGACAAGGGCTTCTACAAGTACGAAGAAGACAAGAAGGGCAAGCCGAAGAAGGTTGTCGACGAAGAAACCTACAAGCTGATCGAGCCTGTGGTTAACGGCAGCAAGGACTTCGACGAAGAAGACATCATCGCCCGTATGATGATTCCTCTGTGCCTGGAAACCGTTCGCTGCCTGGAAGACAACATTGTTGAAGACCCGGCCGATGCAGACATGGGTCTGATCTACGGTATCGGTTTCCCTCCGTTCCGTGGTGGTGCCCTGCGCTACATCGACGACATGGGCGTCGACAAGTTCGTCGAACTGGCAGACAAGTATGCAGATCTTGGCCCGCTGTACGCGCCGACCGAGAAGCTGCGTGAAATGGCCAAGACTGGCAAGAAGTTCTTTGGCTAACCCTAACGAGATTTCCGAACGGAGAAAGATCTATGAGCCTTAATCCGAGAGACGTTGTCGTCGTCGATTGCGTGCGGACTCCGATGGGTCGTGCCAAAAACGGCTGTTTCCGCAACGTTCGCGCCGAGACTCTGTCTGCTGCGCTGATTGAAGCACTGTTTGAGCGCAACCCGAAGCTCGATCCGAAAGAAGTAGAAGACGTAATCTGGGGCTGTGTAAACCAGACTAAAGAGCAGGGCTTTAACGTGGCGCGGCAGATTTCCCTGCTGACCCGTATCCCGCACGAGTCTGCTGCCCAGACCGTTAACCGTCTGTGTGGTTCCGCCATGAGCGCCATCCACACTGCCGCCCAGGCGATTCAGACCGGTAACGGTGACGTGTTCATGGTAGGCGGTGTCGAGCACATGGGCCACGTACCCATGACTGCCGGCTTCGACCACAACCCGGCTGCGTCCAAGTACTCTGCAAAAGCGTCCAACATGATGGGCCTGACTGCAGAAATGCTGGCGAAAATGCACGGTATTACCCGCGAGCAGCAGGATGAGTTCGGTGCCCGTTCCCATCGCCTGGCCCACGAAGCGACTGTTGAAGGCCGCTTCAAGAACGAAATCGTTCCGATTGAAGGCCACGACGAAAACGGCTTTGTGAAGCTGATCGAAGAAGACGAGACCATTCGTCCGGAAACGACCGCTGAGTCCCTGGGCCAGCTGCGTCCGGCGTTTGATCCGAAGAACGGTACCGTAACTGCCGGTACGTCTTCCCAGCTGACCGATGGCGCGGCTGCCATGGTACTGATGTCCGCTGAGCGGGCAGAAGCACTGGGTCTGACCCCGATTGCCAAGATCCGCAGCATGGCTGTTGCTGGCTGTGATCCCGCAATCATGGGCTACGGCCCGGTTCCGGCCACCAAGAAGGCACTGAAGCGTGCAGGCCTGAAAGTTGAAGATATCGACTTCTGGGAACTGAACGAAGCCTTCGCAGGCCAGTCCCTGCCGGTCCTGAAAGACCTGAAACTGCTGGGTGTTATGGAAGAGAAGGTTAACCTGAACGGCGGCGCGATTGCCCTTGGCCATCCGCTGGGCTGCTCCGGTGCCCGTATCTCCACCACACTGCTGAATATCATGCAGGCCAAAGGCGGTAAGCTTGGTGTATCCACCATGTGTATCGGCCTGGGTCAGGGCATTGCCACTGTGTGGGAGCGCCTCTGATCGGTTAGTCCGGATCAGTAACGCTCAATCAGGAGGCCCGGCAATTCGCCGGGCCTTCCTGTTTCAGGGATTGTAAAACGGCCCGGAAATCCCAAAAAACGGTGACTGAAATCAAAGAATGGGTTGTTTTGCCATTCTTGACCCTGTAAAACAGTGAGCCTATACACAATGGCAGCCCCTGTGTTTTCCAGTTGCCTGATTTTTATGCGAGTTTACGGTTCTGTCCAGAACTTGACCGATTGATCGCCAAGGATACAGATCTCCGATATGGGTAAAAGTCTCGTTATTGTCGAGTCTCCAGCGAAAGCGAAGACCATCAACAAGTACCTGGGCTCGGATTTTATTGTTAAGTCCAGTGTTGGCCACATTCGTGACCTGCCAGTCAGTGGCAGTGGTAGCCAGTCAGACCCGAAAGAGCGCGCCAGGCAGGCCGCTGCCACCCGCAAGATGAGCCCGGACGAAAAAGCCGAGCACAAGAAGCGTAAGGCCCGTGAACAGCTGGTTGCCCGCATGGGGGTAAATCCCGATAACGACTGGAGCGCCCGTTACGAGATCCTGCCCGGTAAGGAAAAGGTCGTCAGCGAGCTAAAGCGCCTGGCCAAGAATGCCGACCACATCTATCTGGCAACGGATTTGGACAGGGAAGGGGAAGCCATCGCCTGGCACCTTCAGGAGACCATTGGCGGCGAGCCGGAAAAGTATCGCCGCGTGGTGTTCAACGAAATTACCAAGCGGGCCATCCAGGAAGCGTTCAAGGACCCCGGTGAGCTGGATAACAACCGGGTAAATGCCCAGCAGGCGCGCCGGTTCCTGGATCGCGTTGTGGGTTACATGGTTTCGCCGCTGCTCTGGGCCAAGATTGCCCGGGGCCTGTCTGCTGGCCGGGTTCAGTCGGTTGCCGTGCGCCTGATCGTTGAGCGTGAGCGGGAAATCCGCAAGTTCGTGCCGGAGGAATTCTGGCAGCTGCACGCAGACCTGACCGCAGAAGGAACCAGGGACCCGGTTCGGTTCGAGGTTACCCGCTACAACGACAAGCCCTACCGTCCGGTTAATGATGTTCAGAGCAAGGAACATGTTGACCGTCTGAAAGCCGGTAGCTTCAAGGTGGCCAAGCGGGAAGACAAGCCAACCCGTTCACGGCCCTCTGCTCCCTTTATTACCTCGACACTGCAGCAGGCGGCGAGCAACCGCATGGGCTTCAGTGTCAAGAAAACCATGATGCTGGCCCAGCGCCTGTACGAGGCGGGCTACATCACCTACATGCGTACAGACTCGACCAACCTGAGCCAGGATGCCGTAACCGGCTGTCGCGAGTTTATTCAGAAACAGTTCGGTGATCGCTACCTGCCTGAGAAGCCCCGCGTGTACGGTAGCAAGGAAGGCGCCCAGGAGGCCCACGAGGCCATCCGGCCTACTGACGTATCCCGCAGGCCTACCGATATCAGTGGCCTGGAAAAGGATGCGGAGAAGCTTTACGACCTGATCTGGCGCCAGTTTATCGCCTGCCAGATGGCGGATGCCGAATTCCTCAGCACCTCCATCGTTGTGGCCAATGGTGACTACGAACTGCGTACCCGTGGTCGCATCGTCAAGTTCGAAGGTTTCCTGAAAGCTGCGCCCCAGTCAGCCAAGAAAGACGAAGACGTGGCGCTGCCAGACATCAAGGTAGATCAGCCCCTGGATCTCAAGAAGCTGGATCCGACCCAGCATTTCACCAAGCCTTCGCCGCGCTATACCGAAGCCAGCCTGGTCAAGGAACTGGAAAAGCAGGGCATTGGTCGTCCTTCTACCTACGCATCCATTATTTCCACCATCCAGGATCGTGGTTACGTGCGGCTTCAGAACCGCCGTTTTTACGCCGAGAAGATGGGCGAGATTGTTACCGAACGGCTGGCAGAATCTTTCCCGAACCTGATGGATTACGATTTTACCGCACGCCTGGAAGGCGAGCTGGACGAGATTGCCGAAGGCGACGTTCAGTGGAAGAAGGTGCTGAACGACTTCTACGCCAAGTTTCGTAACCAGCTCGAAAGTGCGGAAAAGACCGACGGCGGCATGCGGGCCAATACACCCACGGAAACCGACATTCCTTGCCCCAGTTGCGGCCGTAATATGCAGATCCGGGTAGCCAGCACCGGGGTATTCCTGGGCTGTTCCGGCTATTCATTACCGCCCAAGGAGCGTTGCAAGACTACCATTAACCTGGTGTCTGGCGACGAAGTGGTCAGTGCCGATGAAGACGTGGAAGGCGAGGGCGAAACCCGCCTGCTGCGCATGAAGCGCCGCTGTCCGAAATGCGGCACGGCCATGGACAGCTACCTGGTTGATGAAAAGCGCAAGCTGCACGTGTGCGGTAACAACCCCGACTGCTCCGGCTACGAAGTGGAAGAGGGAAGTTTCCGCATCAAGGGCTACGACGGCCCTACGCTGGAATGCGACAAGTGTGGTTCCGAAATGCAGCTGAAAACCGGCCGTTTCGGCAAGTACTTTGGCTGTACCAACAGCGAGTGCAAGAACACCCGCAAACTGCTGAAGAACGGCGAGCCTGCGCCCCCCAAAATGGACCCGGTGCCCATGCCGGAGCTGCAGTGCCAGAAGGTGGACGACACCTACGTACTGCGTGACGGTGCCTCCGGCCTGTTCCTGGCGGCCAGCAAATTCCCGAAAAACCGGGAAACCCGGCCACCGCTGGTGATGGAGATCAAACCGCACCGCAAGGAAATCGACCCGAAATACGATTACCTGATGGACGCCCCGGAGAAAGACCCCGAGGGTAACCCGACGGTGATCCGCTACAGCCGGAAGTCGAAAGAGCAGTACGTTATGTCGGAACAGGATGGCAAGGCCACCGGCTGGTCCGCCTGGTACGAAAACGGCCGCTGGGTGCCTCGGGACAAGAAGAAGTGATTCTTTTTTGCCACGAAATCCACTAAAGAACACGAAAACTGAAGAAAAGATAACTGATTTTTTGCCGCGGACACTCACGGACTCTCACGGACAGTAACAAGGCAGTTTTCTCTTTTGTCCGTGTGGGTCCGTGAGTGTCCGTGGCTAATTAGTTTTCTTTTTTAGTGTTCTTTAGTGGATTTCGTGGCAAATCATTATTTCTTACGAAGCCTCTGAATCAGCGAAGACGTATCCCAGCGGTTTCCGCCCATCTCCTGCACATCTCCGTAGAACTGGTCCACCAGCGCCGTTACCGGCAGTCTGGAGCCGTTTCTGCGGGCTTCTTCAAGGCAGATGCCCAGGTCCTTGCGCATCCAGTCCACCGCAAAGCCGTGGTTGAATTCGCCGTCGATCATGGTTCCGGAGCGGTTTTCCATCTGCCAGGACTGGGCCGCGCCCTTGGAGATCACGTCCACCACCTTGCGCACGTCCAGCTCTGCCTGTTCGGCAAAGTGCAGGGCTTCTGACAGGCCCTGTACCAGCCCCGCAATGGCAATCTGGTTAACCATCTTGGTCTTCTGGCCGCTGCCCACAGGGCCCATCAGGTTCAGGGCCCGGGCGTAGCATTCGAGTACTGGCTGAACCTTGCTGAAATCCTCGGGACTACCGCCGCACATGATCGTCAGCTGGCCGTTTTCGGCACCTTGCTGGCCGCCGGAAACCGGGGCGTCGATAAAGCCCTGGCCCCGTGCACGGGCTGCCTGTGCCAGTGTCTCGGCAATGCCGGCAGATGCAGTGGTGTGGTCGACCAGTGTGGCTGTGGCCGGAGCGTTGCTGATGATGCCATCCGGGGCGGTGTAGACTTCTTCCAGGTCTTTATCGGCGCCCACGCAGGTCAGTACCACGTCTGCGTTGGCGACCGCATCTGCAATGCTGTCACAGGCTTTGCCCGGATACTGTTCGGCCCACTGACGGGCCTTTTCGCTGGTGCGGTTCCAAACTCTGACTTCATAGCCGGCCCGGGCAAGGTGGCCTGCCATCGGGTAGCCCATTACCCCGAGCCCGATAAACGCGATAGTTGCCATGGTCTGCTCCTGGTTCTTGTCTGATTAGTCGAATTTGTCGTGCCATGATACGAAAAAAGCCGCTGGATTCAGCGGCTTTTTTCTGGGTGAAGCAAGCTTGCAGCTTATTTCTTCGGGTAGTCGCGCTTCGGCGAGCCGGTGTACAGCTGGCGCGGACGGCCGATGCGGTTGGCACCGCTGACCATTTCGTTCCAGTGAGAGAACCAGCCGATGGTGCGGGACATTGCGAAGATCACGGTAAACATGGAAGTCGGAATACCGATGGCCTTCAGAATGATGCCGGAGTAGAAGTCGACGTTCGGGTACAGCTGGCGCTGAACGAAGTATTCGTCTTCCAGGGCAATCTTTTCCAGGCGCTGGGCAATCTTCAGCAGCGGATCGTTTTCCAGACCAAGCTCGCTCAGCACTTCGTGAGCGGTCTGTGCCATTACCTTGGCGCGCGGGTCGAAGTTCTTGTAAACCCGGTGACCAAAGCCCATCAGGCGGAAAGGATCGTCTTTGTCCTTGGCCTTGGCGATGAATTTCTCGATGTTGGACTCGTCGCCGATTTCAGCCAGCATGTCCAGAACCGCTTCGTTTGCACCGCCGTGTGCCGGGCCCCAAAGGGCGGCGATGCCGGAGGCGATACACGCGTACGGGTTGGCGCCGGTGGAGCCCGCCAGGCGTACGGTGGAGGTAGAGGCGTTCTGCTCGTGGTCAGCGTGAAGGATAAAGATCTTGTCCATCGCGTTGGCCAGAACCGGGTTCGGCTTGTAGTCCTCGCAAGGGGTGCCGAACATCATGTACAGGAAGTTCTCGGCGTAGGACAGGTCGTTACGCGGATACATGAACGGCTGGCCCATGGAGTACTTGTAGCACCATGCCGCGATGGTCGGCATCTTGGCGATCAGGCGATGGCCGGTAATCTCGCGCTGCTTGGGATCAGCCACATCCATCTGGTCGTGGTAGAACGCAGACAGGGCACCCACAACGCCGCACATGATGGCCATGGGGTGCGCATCACGGCGGAAGCCGTTGAAGAAGTTGCGCATCTGGTCGTGCAGCATGGTGTGGTTTTTGATGGTGTCGTGGAACTGCTTGTTTTCTTCAGCGCTCGGCAGTTCGCCGTTCAGGAGCAGGTAGCAGACCTCGAGGAAGTCGGAATGCTCGGCCAGCTGGTCGATCGGGTAACCCCGGTGCAGCAGGACGCCTTTGGCACCATCGATGTAGGTGATGGCAGATTCGCAGGCTGCGGTAGATACAAAACCCGGGTCGTAAGTGAATACGCCTTCCTGGACGAGGCCGCGTACGTCTATAACGTCAGGGCCGACGGTGCCGGAGTAAACCGGTAGCTCAATGGACTTGTCTCCCACCGAGAGCGTGGCTTTCCTGTCGGTCATGGTGCTCTCCCGTTTGATTAGCTGTGACAGCTGATTTGCATGTGTAGATGCGCCAGAAAGCGCGTATTATCGCAAAACTGGGCGCAAAATATAGGGCGTCAGCTTTTTTTGTCAATGAGCTGGGTGCGAAAAGCACCAAATTAACATCCGGTGTAAATGAGGGATATCCCGAATGACGGCGCTTTTGCCCTGAATTCCGGTTTGTCAATAATCCTTATAGATGGGGCAGGGCAGCGCCTCGCAAGGCTTTGGCGGTTGTTGCAAGTTTGTAATTACCGGGGTGTCTCCTTATAATCCGTAGCCCGGAATCGGGGATGCACCGTTTTCTTGCATGCTTCAGCGTAGCAAGCTACCGGGTTGTCATCCGCCCTCCTGAACCAATCGGTTACCGGTATCGTACTGATTCTCCGGACCTAACATACCAACCCACCGCCGCCGGTTTTTCCGGTTTCGCGGTACCAAGAGAGAGTGTGAGAGCGCTGTGAATAGCAAACGACCAGTAAATCTCGATCTCGGCAAGTTCCATTTCCCGCTGCCAGCCATTACTTCGATCCTGCATCGTATCAGCGGCATCATCATTTTTGTTGGTGTTGCATTCCTGATGTACGGCCTGGATCTTTCCCTGTCCGGGGAAGATGGCTTCAACCGGGTTAACGAACTGCTGGACAGCTTCCTGGCAAAGCTGATTATCTGGGGCATCCTGTCTGCTCTGCTTTACCACCTTGTTGCAGGTATCAAGCACCTGCTGATGGATGCGGGTATTGCTGAAGAGCTGGAAAGTGGCCGCCTTGCCGCCAAAATCACGCTTGTGGTTTCCATTGTTCTCATCATTCTGGCTGGAGTCTGGGTATGGGCATGAACAGTGTAACGAATATTGGTCGTAACGGGATTCAGGACTGGATCATCCAGCGGGTTACTGCCTACGTATTGGCTCTGTACACGCTGTTTCTCCTTGGTTTCTTCGTAACTACAGACGTGGACTACCAGGCGTGGTCTTCCCTGTACAGCCAGGGTTGGTTCAAGATTTTCAGCCTGCTGGCGCTGTTGTCCATTGCCGGACACGCCTGGGTAGGCTTGTGGACCGTATCCACCGACTACATCAAAGCAGCAATGCCGCGCTTCCTGCTGCAGGCAGCCTGCATTCTGGTGATGTTCGTATATGTCGTGTGGGGCATTCAGATTCTGTGGGGGCTTTAATCGATGGCTAACATCAAAACCATGTCTTACGACGCGATTGTTATCGGTGGCGGCGGTGCCGGTATGCGTGCCGCCCTGCAGTTGACAGAAGCCGGTATCAACACCGCGTGTATCACCAAGGTCTTTCCGACCCGTTCGCACACAGTGTCTGCCCAGGGCGGCATTACCTGTGCGATCGCAAGCGCTGATCCCAATGATGACTGGCGCTGGCACATGTACGATACCGTCAAGGGCTCCGACTATATCGGTGACCAGGACGCTATCGAGTACATGTGTTCTGTAGGCCCCCAGGCTGTGTTCGAGCTGGAACACATGGGCTTGCCGTTCTCCCGTACCGAGCAGGGCCGTATCTATCAGCGTCCGTTCGGTGGCCAGTCCAAGGGTCCGGACAACCCCACCCAGGCAGCCCGTACCTGTGCCGCCGCTGACCGTACCGGTCACGCCCTGCTGCACACCCTGTACCAGGCCAACCTGAAGGGCGGTACTACCTTCCTGAACGAGTGGTACGCCGTAGACCTGGTCAAGAACAGCAAAGACGAAGTGGTTGGTGTTGTAGCCATTGAGATCGAATCCGGTGAAGTGGCTTACATCAAGTCCAAGGCCACCGTTCTGGCTACCGGTGGTGCTGGCCGTATCTACGCCTCTACCACCAACGCCATGATCAACACCGGCGACGGTATCGGTATGGCGCTGCGTGCCGGTTTCCCGGTGCAGGACATGGAAATGTGGCAGTTCCACCCGACCGGTATTCACGGTGCTGGCACCCTGGTTACAGAAGGTTGTCGGGGTGAGGGTGGTTACCTGATCAACGCCGAAGGTGAGCGTTTTATGGAGCGCTATGCTCCGAACGCGAAAGACCTGGCTGGCCGTGACGTTGTGGCCCGTTCCATGGTTCTGGAGATCCTGGAAGGTCGCGGTTGTGGTCCCGACAAGGATCACGTACTGCTGAAGCTGGATCACCTGGGTGAAGAAACCCTGAACCTGCGTCTGCCGGGCATCTGCGAGTTGTCCCGTACCTTTGCGCACGTTGACCCGGTTAAAGAGCCGATCCCGGTCGTTCCGACCTGTCACTACATGATGGGCGGTGTTCCCACCAACGTAGGTGGCCAGGCCCTGACCCAGGATGAAAACGGCAACGACAAGCCTATTCCCGGCCTGTTTGCCTGTGGCGAAGCAGCTTGTGTATCTGTACACGGCGCTAACCGTCTGGGTGGCAACTCCCTGCTGGACCTGGTGGTCTTCGGTCGTGCAGCTGGCCTGCACATTGAAGAGCAGCTGCGTGGCGGCTTCGAGGTTGATGGCGCCAGCGAAGAAGATATCAAGCGTGCCATGGCTCGCCTGGAGCGTCTGGACAGTGCCTCTGAAGGTGAGGATGTAGCCAAGGTTCGTAAGGATCTGCAGAACTGCATGCAGCTGTACTTCGGCGTATTCCGTGACGGCGAGAGCATGGAGAAGGGTATCAAGCTGCTGGAAGAGATTGGCGAGCGTGTTCGCAAGACCAAGCTGGCCGATACCAGCAAGGCGTTCAACACTGCCCGTATCGAAGCGCTGGAGCTGGATAACCTGTACGAAGTTGCCTACGCAACAGCCAAGTCTGCGATCGAGCGTAAAGAAAGCCGTGGTGCGCACGCCCGTAACGACTTCACCGAGCGTGACGACGAGAACTGGCTGAAGCACTCCATGTACTTCCCGCTGGACAAGCGTGTTGGCAAGCGTGACGTGAACTTTGCACCGAAAACGGTTCCGACTTTCCAGCCGAAAGTCCGGACCTACTAAGGGGGTATCCTGAATATGTTGGTAAGCCTGTATCGCTATAATCCGGAAACCGATAATGCCCCTTACATGCAGGATGTCGAAATCGAGATTCCTGCGGGCAAAGATCTCATGGTTCTGGATGTTCTGAACCTGGTGAAGGAAAAAGATCCTTCCATGAGCTATCGTCGTTCCTGCCGTGAGGGTGTTTGTGGCTCTGATGGCATGAACATGAACGGCAAGAACGGCCTGGCTTGTATCACTCCGGTGTCGGATGTGGTCAAGAACAACAAGCTGGTTCTGCGCCCGCTGCCGGGCCTGCCGGTTATCCGTGACCTGGTCGTGGATATGAGTCTGTTCTACAAGCAGTACGAAAAAGTTATGCCGTACCTTGTAAACGACAACCCGGCTCCGGCCATTGAGCGCCTGCAGTCGCCGGAAGATCGTGAAAAGCTGGACGGCCTGTACGAGTGTATTCTGTGTGCATGCTGCTCCACCGCTTGTCCGTCGTTCTGGTGGAACCCTGACAAGTTCATTGGTCCGTCTGGCCTGCTGCAGGCCTACCGCTTCCTGGCGGACAGCCGCGACACTGCCCAGGCAGAGCGACTGGCGAACCTGGATGACCCGTTCAGTGTTTTCCGCTGCCGCGGCATCATGAACTGCGTAAGTGTGTGTCCGAAAGGCCTGAACCCCACAAAGGCGATTGGCCATATCCGGAACCTGTTGCTGCAACGAGCCACCTGACCGGCAAAATCTGCAGCACCAGCTATACTGGTGTTCTGACACCAGTTGGTACCCTCGAAGGCCTCGCTATATGCGGGGCCTTCAACCAAAGGCTTATAGTCAAAAGTCTTATCGGGGTGCAAACTTATGCGCGCTGTCTGCTTGGGCTTATCCAGTCTGGCTGATGGCGCAGCTGAGTATAAAAATCACTGGGGACGGAAAACATCCTTGCAGGGTGTGGTGGCCAAAAGTCATGCCGTAATAACCCGTATTGACTGAGATTTACCCCTGGCCGACCATACTCGCTCCCCCGCACCAGCCCAAGGTGAGCTATTCAAAATGCACGAAAGCATCATGGAGCAGTTATGGCAGACTTCCCACCTGCAAGGTGGAAATCTGGCCTACGTTGAACAGCTTTTTGAGACCTACCTGACAGACCCCAATTCAGTTCCCGAAGAGTGGAGAAGCTACTTCGACAAGCTTCCGAGTGTTGATGGCTATAAAGGCCGCGACATCGTTCACTCGACCATCCGCGAACAGTTCGAGCATATTTCACGCAATCAGCGTTTTCTTGCCAGCAGTGGTGTGCCTGCAAGCGCCACGTCAGATGCTGACAAAAAGCAGATCCGTGTTCTGCAGTTGATCAATGCGTACCGTTTCCGTGGTCACCAGGAATCAAAGCTCGATCCGCTGGGAGTCTGGCAGCGTCAGCCTGTTGAAGATCTCGAGCCCTCGTTCCACGAACTGGGCGAGTCTGACCTGGATCTCGAGTTCCAGACAGGTTCACTGAATTTCGGCTCCGAGACCATGAAGCTCGGAGACATCGTGCAAGGCTTGCGCCAGACCTATTGCGAAAGCATTGGCGCCGAATATATGCACGTGGTGGATACCCGCATCAAGCGTTGGTTCCAGCAGCGGATGGAGCCAGTACGCTCCCGCCCTGAGTACGAAGCGGAAACCCGCAAGCACGTGCTCGAGCGTCTCACCGCTGCCGAAGGCCTGGAAAAATATCTGGGCTCCCGTTATCCGGGCGTCAAGCGTTTTGGCCTGGAAGGCGGCGAGAGCCTGATTCCGTGCCTGGACGAACTGATTCAGCGTGCCGGCTCCTACGGTGCCAAGGAAATCGTGCTGGGCATGGCACACCGTGGCCGTCTGAACGTGTTGATAAACACCCTGGGCAAGAATCCGAAGGAACTGTTTGACGAGTTCGAGGGCAAGAAGCTCGCGGATTCCGGCTCCGGTGATGTGAAATACCACCAGGGATTCTCGTCCAACGTGATGACTCCGGGTGGCGAAGTGCACCTGGCAATGGCATTCAACCCGTCACACCTGGAAATCGTATCTCCGGTGGTTGAGGGTTCTGTCCGTGCCCGCCAGGATCGTCGTGGCGATACCGACGGCAGCACTGTGCTTCCGATCGTTATGCACGGCGACGCGGCCTTTGCCGGGCAGGGCGTTGTGATGGAAACCTTCCAGATGTCCCAGACCCGGGGCTTCGGTGTAGGTGGTACCATCCACATCGTCATCAACAACCAGGTTGGCTTTACCACCAGCAAGCAGGAAGACGCCCGTTCTACCGAGTACTGTACCGATGTGGCGAAAATGGTTCAGGCGCCGATTCTGCACGTGAATGCAGACGACCCAGAAGCCGTGCTGTTTGTAACCCAGATGGCCATGGACTACCGCAACGAGTTCAAGCGGGACGTGGTTATCGATCTGGTTTGCTACCGTCGCCGTGGCCACAACGAGGCCGACGAGCCGGCTGCTACCCAGCCGCTGATGTACGACAAGATCCGCAAGCTGAAAACCACTCGCGCTCTGTACGCAGATCAGCTAGTTGAAGCCGGTGTGATCAGCGAAGACGAAGCCAAGCAGATGGAGAACGACTACCGTGACGCACTCGACAAGGGTGAACACGTGGTCAAGTCCCTGGTCAAGGAGCCGAACAAAGAGCTCTACGTTGACTGGACTCCGTTCCTGGGCCACGAGTGGACGGCCAAGTGCAAGACCAGCGTTCCCCTGAAAACGATCCAGAAGCTGGGCAAGAAACTGACCCAGGTTCCGGAAGGCTTCAGCATCCAGCGCCAGGTTTCCAAGATCGTTAACGATCGGGAAAAGATGACTGCCGGTGCCCTGTCTATGAACTGGGGCTATGGCGAGATGATGGCGTACGCCACCTTGCTGAACGAAGGTCACCCGATCCGTCTGACCGGCCAGGACGTTGGCCGTGGTACCTTCTCGCACCGCCACGCGGTACTGCACAACCAGAAGGATGGCTCTACCCACGTTGCGCTGAAAGAGCTGGCCGAAGACCAGCCGAAATTCGAAATCTATGACTCGCTGCTGTCTGAAGAAGCGGTTATGGCCTTCGAATACGGTTACAGCACCACCACGCCGAACGCACTGATTGTTTGGGAAGCCCAGTTCGGTGACTTCGCCAACGGTGCCCAGGTGGTGATCGACCAGTTCCTGACCAGTGGCGAGCACAAGTGGGGCCGTCTGTGTGGCCTGACCCTGCTGCTGCCTCATGGTTACGAAGGGCAGGGGCCAGAGCACAGCTCCGCGCGCCTGGAGCGTTTCCTGCAGCTTTGTGCCGAGCACAATATCCAGGTCTGCGTGCCCACCACGCCGTCCCAGGTATTCCACATGCTGCGCCGCCAGGTGAAGCGCCCGCTGCGTAAGCCGCTGGTTGCGATTACACCGAAGAGCCTGCTGCGTCACAAAGAGGCGATCTCCGGCCTGGATGACCTGACCTCAGGTACCTTCCAGACAGTACTGCCCGAGAAAGAACCTTCTGATCCGAAGAAAGTCACCCGTGTGATCATGTGTAGCGGCAAAGTCTACTATGATCTTCTGGAGAAGAAGAAAGCCGACGAGCGTGACGATGTGGCCATCGTTCGCCTCGAGCAGTTGTATCCGTTCCCGGCAGACGATCTGGACGAAATTCTGGGCCAGTACACCAAGCTCAAGAGCGCGGTCTGGTGTCAGGAAGAGCCTATGAACCAGGGCGCCTGGTACTGCAGTCAGCACCACATGCGGCACGCACTGCAGCGCCTGAACCCGAAACTGCACCTTGAGTACGCCGGTCGTGATGCTTCTGCTGCTCCTGCCTGTGGACACATGTCTGTTCACATCGAAGAGCAGAAGAAACTGGTTAACGACGCGTTTGGAATCTGACGAGCTACCGAACTAAGGATTTGTAATGTCAACTGAGATTAAAGCCCCCGTTTTCCCTGAGTCGGTTGCCGAAGGCACCGTCGCGACCTGGCACAAGCAGCCTGGCGAAGCCTGCTCCCGTGACGAGCTGATTGTCGATATTGAAACCGACAAGGTTGTGCTTGAAGTGGTTGCACCGGCTGATGGTGTGATTGAAGAAATTGTTAAAGGCGAAGGCGACACCTGCGAAAGCGGTGAAGTGATCGGCCGATTCAAGGAAGGCGCCGCAGGCGAGTCCAAGCCTGCTGAAAGCAAGCCGGAAGCCAAGGCCGAAGCGCCCAAGGAAGAAGCCGCTGCTTCCTCCGGCGACGCTATCCTGAGCCCGGCTGCCCGCAAGCTGGCCGAAGAGAACAACGTTGATCCGGCTGCTGTAAAGGGCACCGGTAAAGACGGTCGTGTTACCAAGGAAGACGTTCAGAACCACGTAGACAGCAACAAATCTTCTGGTTCTGCCGCCGCCAAGCCGGCCGCTGCTCCGGCGCTGGAAGTTGCCCAGGGCGAGCGCGCTGAGAAGCGTGTTCCGATGACCCGCCTGCGTGCCAGCATCGCCAAGCGCCTGGTGGATGCCCAGCAGACCGCCGCTATGCTGACCACGTTCAACGAAGTGAACATGGCTCCGATCATGGAACTGCGCAAGCAGTACCAGGAAAGCTTTGTGAAGCGCCACGGCATCAAGCTTGGCTTCATGTCTTTCTTCACCAAGGCAGCGACCGAAGCCCTGAAGCGCTTCCCGGCTGTTAACGCGTCCATCGATGGTAACGACATGGTTTACCACGGTTACCAGGACGTAGGCGTAGCCGTATCTACTGACCGTGGCCTGGTTGTACCGGTTCTGCGTGACACCGACGCCATGGGCCTGGCCGACATCGAGAAGAAGATTGTCGAGTACGGCACCAAGGCGAAAGACGGCAAGCTGGGCATCGAAGAGATGACCGGCGGCACCTTCACCATCACCAACGGTGGTATTTTCGGTTCCCTGATCTCCACACCGATCCTGAACCCGCCGCAGACTGCGATTCTGGGCATGCACAAGATCCAGGAGCGCCCGATGGCGGTGAACGGCAAGGTTGAAATCCTGCCGATGATGTACCTCGCGCTGTCATACGACCACCGTATGATCGACGGTAAGGAAGCGGTGCAGTTCCTGGTTGCGATCAAGGAAATGCTGGAAGACCCGGCCCGTATCCTGCTGGACGTGTAAGCTGACACTCAACGAATTCGATAACAGGAAAGATTATGTCCGATAAATTCGACGTTATTGTCATTGGCGCAGGCCCCGGCGGTTATGTGGCCGCCATCAAGGCTGCTCAGCTGGGTCTGAAGACTGCCTGTGTAGAATCCTGGACCGGCAAAGACGGCAAAAGCCAGGTTCTGGGCGGCACCTGCCTGAACGTGGGCTGTATCCCGTCCAAGGCACTGCTGGAAGTGACTCACAAGTTCGAGGAAGCAAGCCACGACTACGAGTCCATGGGTATCCTGGCCAAGAGCGTTGATATTGACGTTGCCAAGATGATGGAGCGTAAGGATGGCATCGTTAAGCAGCTGACCGGTGGTATCGCCGGTCTGTTCAAGGCTAACGGTGTAACCCCGATCCACGGCCACGGCAAGCTGCTTGCCGGCCGCAAGGTTGAAGTGACCGATAAAGACGGCAACACCAAGACCTACGAAGCCGACAACGTGATCCTGGCGACCGGCTCCAAGCCGATCGAAATCCCGCCGGCTCCGTTTGACGGTGATTACATCGTCGATTCCGAAGGCGCGCTGGAATTTACCGAAGTTCCCAAGCGTCTGGGCATCATCGGTGCTGGCGTCATCGGCCTGGAACTGGGTAGTGTCTGGGCTCGCCTGGGTGCCGAAGTTACCGTGATCGAAGCCCAGGATACTTTCCTGCCGGTTGTTGACCAGCAGGTTGCCAAGGATGCTCTGAAGCAGTTCAAGAAGCAGGGCCTGAACATCATTACCGGTGCCCGCATGACCGGTGCTGAAGTGAAGCGCAAGCTGGTTTACGTGAACTACGAAGACTCCAAGGGCAAGCAGGAAGCCAAGTTCGACAAACTGATTGTCGCTGTTGGCCGTCGTCCGTACACCGATGGTGCGCTGGCTGAAGATTCCGGCGTAACCATGGATGAGCGCGGCTTCATCTTTGTAGACGACAACTGCAAAACCGAAGCACCGGGCGTATGGGCCGTAGGTGACATCGTTCGTGGTCCGATGCTGGCACACAAAGCGTCTGAAGAAGGCGTTATGGTTGCCGAGCGTATCGCAGGCCACAAGCCGCAGGTCAATTACGACTGCATCCCCAACGTAATCTACACCGCGCCGGAAGTTGCCTGGGTTGGCAAGACCGAAGAGCAGCTGAAAGCTGAAGGTGAAGAATACAACGTGGGTACTTTCCCGTTTGCGGCCAACGGTCGTGCCATGGCGGCAAACGCCACGGGTGGTATGGTCAAGATCATCGCAGACGCGAAGACCGACCGCATTCTGGGCTTCCACGTAGTTGGCCCTCAGGCTTCTGAAATCGTTGCCCAGGGCGTGATCGCCATGGAATTCGGTTCCAGTGCCGAAGATCTGGCCCTGACCTGTTTCGCGCACCCGACTCTGTCCGAGTCAGTGCATGAAGCGGCCTTGGCCGTTGCCGGTGGAGCGATTCACGTCGCCAACCGTCGCAAGAAGAAGTAATTCGTTATCGGATTGAGCGGGGCGCCTTTTGGCGCCCCGCTGCCGGTTACTCTCCGTACGTGGTTATCATCCATCTAAAGACGGGACATTAACTATGAATTTGCACGAATATCAGGGCAAACAGCTTTTCGCTGAATATGGCCTGCCGGTATCCCAGGGCATCGCCTGCGATACTCCTCAAGAAGCTGTAGACGCTGCCACTGAAATTGGCGGTGACGCATGGGTTGTCAAAGCACAGGTTCACGCTGGTGGCCGTGGTAAGGCCGGCGGTGTAAAGCTGGTTAAAGACAAAGAAGAAATCCGTGCCTTCGCACAGAACTGGCTGGGCAAAAACCTGGTAACTTACCAGACTGACGAAAACGGCCAGCCGGTCAGCAAGATTCTGGTTGAATCCCTCACCGACATCGACCAGGAGCTGTACCTGGGCGCGGTTGTTGACCGTGGCACCCGTCGTATCGTTTTCATGGCCTCTACTGAAGGCGGCGTGGAAATCGAGAAAGTTGCCGAAGAAACTCCTGAAAAGATCCTGAAGGCCGAAATCGATCCGCTGGTAGGCGCTCAGCCTTACCAGGGCCGCGAGCTGGCATTCAAACTGGGTCTGGAAGGCAAGCAGATCGGTCAGTTCACCAAGATTTTCCTGGGCCTGGCCAAGCTGTTTGAAGAGTGTGACCTGGCTCTGGTTGAGATCAACCCGCTGGTTATCACTCCGGCTGGCGACCTGCACTGCCTGGACGCCAAGCTCGGTGTAGACGGCAACGCCCTGTACCGTCAGAAGAAAATCCACGACATGCGCGATCCTTCCCAGGAAGACGCCCGTGAAGCCGAAGCGGCCAAGTGGGAACTGAACTACGTAGCCCTGGAAGGCAACATCGGTTGTATGGTTAACGGTGCGGGCCTGGCCATGGGTACCATGGACATCATCAAGCTCGCCGGCGGCCAGCCTGCCAACTTCCTGGACGTAGGTGGCGGCGCGACCAAAGAGCGCGTTACTGAAGCGTTCAAGATCATCCTGTCTGACGACGCAGTGCAAGCCGTTCTGGTTAACATCTTCGGTGGTATCGTTCGCTGCGACATGATCGCTGAAGGCATCATCGGTGCCGTTAAAGAAGTAGGCGTTAAAGTGCCGGTTGTGGTTCGTCTGGAAGGCAACAACGCTGACCTGGGCGCCAAGGTTCTGGCTGAAAGTGGCCTGAACATCATCGCCGCCACCAGCCTGGCGGATGCCGCAGAGCAAGTCGTTAAAGCCGCAGGGGGTAAATAATGAGCATCCTGATCAACAAAGACACCAAGGTTATCTGCCAGGGCTTTACCGGCGCACAGGGTACTTTCCACTCTGAGCAAGCCATTGCCTACGGCACCAAGATGGTTGGCGGTGTAAGCCCGGGTAAGGGCGGTACCGAGCACCTGGGTCTGCCGGTGTTCAATACCGTTCGTGACGCTGTAGAAAAGACCGGTGCAGAAGCTACCGTTATCTACGTACCGGCTCCGTTCTGTAAAGACGCCATCATTGAAGCAGCCGATGCCGGCATCAAGCTGATCGTATGTATCACTGAAGGCATCCCGACCATCGACATGCTGTACGCCAAGGAATACGTTGATCGTGCCGGCGTTCGCATGATTGGTCCGAACTGCCCGGGTGTAATCACTCCGGACGAGTGCAAGATCGGCATCATGCCTGGCCATATCCACAAGAAGGGTAAGGTTGGCATCGTATCCCGCTCCGGCACCCTGACTTACGAAGCCGTGAAGCAGACTACTGACTACGGCTTTGGCCAGTCTACTTGTATCGGTATCGGTGGTGACCCGATTCCTGGCTCCAACTTCATCGATATTCTGGCCCTGCTGCAGGAAGATCCGGAAACCGAAGCTATCGTAATGATCGGTGAGATCGGTGGTACTGCCGAAGAAGAAGCGGCTGCGTTCATCAAAGAGAACGTAACCAAGCCGGTGGTTTCCTACATTGCCGGTGTTACTGCACCTCCAGGCAAGCGTATGGGCCACGCGGGCGCCATCATCTCTGGTGGTAAGGGTACTGCAGACGAGAAGTTTGCCGCCCTGGAAGACGCCGGCGTTAAAACCGTGCGCAGCCTGGCCGAAATCGGCAAGGCCCTGAAGGAAGTGACTGGCTGGTAATCAGTCCGGTTTCAAGCCTTTAACAAAACCCCCGGATTCGCGAGAATTCCGGGGGTTTTGCGTTATGTTGCCAGGCTTTTGATTCGCTTTGCTTAACGCAGGGCAGTGTTGCGTCTATAATGCCCGGTCAGCCCGTTTTCCGTGGCCGTATGTATTCTGGCCGAAACGGGCACTTTATAAACAGAAAGAAGGAGTTCGTGCTTTGAGTTCTGTCGATTCCCAGCAAAGAGTGTTGTCCGGCATGCGTCCGACCGGCAAGCTGCACCTCGGCCACTACCACGGTGTGCTGAAAAACTGGGTCAAGCTCCAGCACGAGTATGAGTGCTTCTTCTTCGTTGCAGACTGGCATGCCTTGACCACCCAGTACGACGACACCTCCGGTATCGAGCAAAGTGTTTGGGACATGGTTATCGACTGGCTGGCCGCTGGCGTTAACCCCGGTTCCTCCACCATGTTTATCCAGTCCCAGGTGCCGGAGCACGCAGAACTCAACCTGCTGTTGTCCATGATCACTCCGCTGGGCTGGCTGGAAAGGGTTCCGACTTACAAAGAACAGCAGGAGAAGCTGCGGGAAAAAGACCTGGCCACCTACGGCTTCCTGGGCTATCCGCTGCTGATGTCCTCCGACATCCTGATGTATCGTGCCGGCAAGGTGCCTGTGGGGGCCGACCAGCTTTCCCATGTCGAGATTACCCGGGAAATCGCCCGTCGCTTTAACCATATCTACGGTCGGGAGCCCAACTTCGAAGAGCTTTCGGAAGCGGCCATCGTCAAGATGGGCAAGAAGAACGCCAAGCTTTACCGCAACCTGAAGAAACGTTACCAGGAAGAGGGCGATGTAGAAGCCCTGGAAACTGCCCGGGCACTGTTGAAAGAGCAGCAGAATATTTCCCTGGGCGATCGCGAGCGGCTTTATGGCTACATTGAAGGTGGCGGCAAGGTGATTCTGCCTGAGCCCCAGCCGCTGCTGACCCCGGAATCCAAGATGCCGGGGCTGGACGGACAGAAGATGTCCAAGTCGTACAACAACTACATCGGCCTGCGGGAAGAGCCGGACAGCGTGGCTCAGAAAATTCGCACCATGCAGACCGACCCGCAGCGGGTGCGCCGTACCGACCCTGGCGAACCGGAGAAGTGCCCGGTTTGGGGCATGCACAAGGTGTACTCAGACGAGAAGACCTGCCAGTGGGTACAGGAAGGCTGCCGCAGTGCCGGTATTGGCTGCCTGGATTGTAAGAAACCGCTGATCGATTCCATTATCGAAGAGCAGAAACCGCTGCACGACCGGGCCAGGGAGTATGAGGGCAATCCGGACCTGGTTCGCTCCATCCTTGAAGAAGGGCGTGAGCAGGCCCGTGATGCGGCCCGCGATACCCTTGAGGAAGTCCGCGCGGCCATGGGGCTCAGTTACCGCTGAGCCAGGCCGGGCAACCCCGACCAGAGGTGAAAAGGTATGACGGACGAAAGCACGGAATTAGCTGACGCCCCGGCGGATACCCCGGTGCAGGAGCCCCTTGCACGGGTGTCCGGCAAGCCCCTGGTCGACCTGCCGAAAGATCTCTACATTCCACCGGATGCACTGGCGGTTTTCCTGGAGGCCTTTGAGGGGCCCCTGGATTTACTGTTGTACCTGATTCGCCGCCAGAACATGAACATTCTGGATATCGACGTCAGCGAAATCACCCGGCAGTACATGGATTACATCGGTGCCGTGGAAGCCATGCGCTTCGAACTGGCGGCGGAGTACCTGGTAATGGCCGCCACCCTGGCGGAGATCAAGTCCCGGATGCTGCTGCCTCGCCAGGAAACTGACGATGAGGATGATGTCGATCCGAGGGCAGAGCTGATCCGCCGGCTGCAGCAATACGAGCGGTTCAAGCAGGCGGCAGAAGATATCGACGAAATGCCCCGCATGGAGCGGGACACCTTTGCCGGTTCTGCCGCACTGCCGAAGCTGCCGTCGTCCCAGCCGCACCCGGATGTCGATATGAGGGAGCTTCTGCTGGCGCTGCGTGGCGTACTGCAACGGGCCGACCTGTTTACCAGCCACCATGTGGAGAGGGAACGGCTGTCTACCCGGGAACGCATGTCCCATATCCTGGCCAGCCTTCAGGGAGACCGGTTCGTGACCTTCGAAAGCCTGTTCACCATCGAAGAAGGCCGGCTTGGTGTGGTGGTAACCTTTCTGGCGACGCTGGAACTGGTCAAGGAACAGCTGATTGAAATTGTGCAGGCAGAGGTTCTCGGGTCCATTCACGTGCGCGCCCGTGCTGCCAGCTAAGGGATATCCGGAACCATGAACGAAGAACAGTTGGACCGCATTCGTTGTATTACCGAGGCCGCCCTGCTGGCCGCCGGAAAGCCCCTGTCGCTGGATCAGCTCCGGGAGCTGTTCGACGAAGGCGATCGTCCGGCCCGGCAGGTTATGGAGCATGTGCTGGTGCTGCTGGAGCAGTCCTGTGAAGGCCGCGGATTCGAGCTGAAGAAAGTTGCCAGCGGTTACCGGTTGCAGGTGAGGGAAGAGTTTGCGCCCTGGGTTGGCCGGCTGTTCGAGGAAAAGCCCCAGCGGTATTCCCGGGCGTTGCTGGAAACCCTGGCACTGATTGCCTACCGGCAACCGATTACCCGGGGCGAGATTGAAGAAATCCGTGGCGTTACGGTAAGCAGCAATATCATTCGCACCCTGCTTGAGCGAGAGTGGGTGCGGGTAGTGGGCCATCGCGATGTGCCGGGCAGGCCGGCCATGTATGCCACCACCCGACAATTTCTTGATTATTTCAACCTGACCGGGCTCGATGAGTTGCCTCCGTTGTCGGAAGTGCGGGATCTCGAAGAGATCGGCCGGGAGATAGAACGCAATATGCAGGGCGAAATCGAACTCGATGCGCCCGACCAGACACTTCACTGATGCCAGCGGCATCAGCTATTCAGTAAGGATGTAATACATGGCGGCATCTAGCCCCGGAAAACCAGGCGCAGCAAAGAAACCGGCCCGCGGCGACCAGGCCCTGAGTGAAGGCCCGGAGCGCATTCAGAAACTCCTGGCCCGTGCCGGTGCCGGATCACGCCGGGAAATCGAGGGCTGGATGGAGTCCGGCCGCCTGCTGGTCAACGGCCAGCCGGCACAGCCCGGGCAGAAAGCCACCATTGACGACTCCTTCGAACTGGACGGCAAGGTTCTGGACGTAAGCTCGGCCGCCCAGGTGGTTCGCCGGGTGCTGATCTACAACAAGCCCGAAGGCGAAGTGACCAGCCGTAAAGATCCGGAAGGCCGCCCGACGGTATTTGACCGGCTGCCACGGCTGAAAGATCAGCGCTGGATTTCCATTGGCCGCCTGGATATCAACACCACCGGACTGGTGCTGTTCACCACCGACGGTGAACTGGCTAACCGGCTGATGCACCCGTCCCGCCAGATTGACCGTGAATACGCGGTGCGGGTGTTTGGCGAAGTAGACGACGCCATGCTGGAGCGCTTGCGGGAAGGTGTGTTGCTGGAAGATGGCATGGCCAAGTTCTCCGATATCGCGCCCGCCGGTGGCAGCGGCATGAACCGTTGGTTCCATGTAACCCTGCTGGAAGGTCGCAACCGGGAAGTGCGCCGCCTGTGGGAATCTCAGGGTGTGCGGGTAAGCCGCCTGAAGCGTGTCCGTTACGGGCCGATCTTCCTGCCCAGCCGTCTGACCCTGGGCAAATGGGAAGAGTTGGACCAGAAAGCGGTCGATACCCTGAGTCGCACGGTCGACCTGGCACCGGTGAGCATTCCCCAGAAAACGCCTGGAGAACAGGCTGAACACGATCGGAGGCGCCGCAAGAGCCCGGGTAAATCGCTGCAGCGTGCCCGCAAAGGCAGCTGGCAGGTCTCTGATTCCGCCCCGGCCCGTCCCCAACGTAAACCCCGTAGCTGACCCCTCAACGGTCCCGCCCCTGTCTGCCGGCAATCAAAATGTCCGACAAGGGGGTGGGGCCGGCAAAAGCCTGTGATAAACTCCTGCGTTTGATTGTCCCGCGTTGGCAGAGGTGAGCATCAGGTCTATGAGATTTCAGGCACCGGAAAGTCTTTCCGAACAGATCGCCCAGCATATTGGCCAGAGAATCGTTATCCGGGATCTCAAGCCCGGCGAGCGCATTCAGGAGCTCAAGGTAGCCGGAGAGCTGAACGTCAGCCGTGGCTCCGTGCGGGAGGCGTTGCTGATTCTCGAGCGCCGGCACCTGGTGGAAATCTACCCGCGCCGAGGTGCCGTGGTGTCTGACCTGACCCCGGCCTCTGTGAATGCCCTCTACGACATCTACATCGACCTGCTATGCATGCTCGGGCGCAAGGTGCTGGAACGCTGGTCCGGCGACGAGCTTGGCGGCGTCATGAGCCAGGTACGGGAGATGCAGGCGGTGATCGGCGCCCTGAACTCCCAGGCGCCAGACGCTGCCGAACGGGTGATCGAGGCCGGTTTTGGCGTCATGCGCTACGCCTACAGCCTGGTTGAAAACCCGTTTCTGGAAGAAACCCTGGAAAACTTCCGGCCCGCCATCAGCCGTACCTACTACGTAGCGCTGGATCATTTCCGCAGTGAAATTGCCGAAACCGGCACCTTCTTCCGAAACCTGGCCGATGCGGCCGTAGCCGGTGATGCCGAGCGCCTGCAGAAGGTTATCCAGGACTTCGGTGAACACCAGCGCCAACAGGTACTGAGCATTCTCACGGAGGAGAACGCCTGACATGCGGCTCAAGTCCATTAAACTGGCCGGTTTCAAATCCTTTGTTGATCCAACCACCGTACCGTTCCCGTCGAATATGACGGCGGTAGTGGGGCCGAACGGTTGTGGCAAATCCAACATCATTGACGCCGTTCGCTGGGTAATGGGCGAGAGCTCCGCAAAGTACCTGCGGGGCGAATCCATGACAGACGTTATCTTCAACGGCTCCAGCGCCCGCAAGCCGGTGGGGCAGGCTTCCATCGAGCTGGTGTTTGATAACACCGAGGGTAAGGCGCCGGGCGAGTTCGTCAAATTCAACGAAATTTCGGTAAAACGACGGGTATCCCGGGAAGGCCAGTCCGAATACTTTCTCAATGGCTCCAAGTGCCGCCGTCGAGACATTACAGACCTGTTTCTGGGCACCGGCCTGGGGCCGCGAAGCTACGCCATCATCGAACAGGGTATGATTTCCCGGTTGATCGAAGCCAAGCCGGAGGAATTGCGTGTCTACATCGAAGAAGCGGCCGGAATTTCCAAGTACAAGGAACGCCGCCGGGAAACCGAAAACCGCATCAAGCGTACCCAGGAAAACCTCGACCGGCTGACCGACCTGCGGGAAGAGCTTGGCCGGCAATTGCAGCACCTGGAGCGACAGGCGGCTGCAGCGGAAAAGTACAAAACCTACAAGCAGGAAGAGCGCCAGAAAAAAGCGGAACTTACCGTACTGCGCTGGAAGGCCCTGGATAACGACCTGCAAACCTCGCGTGGCAAGATCCGCGATACCGAGCTGGAGCTTGAAAAACTCCTGACCGAGCGGGTGAACCTGGAAACCTCCCTGGAATCCCTGCGGGAAGCCCACCACGAACGCACCGAACACTTTAACCGAGCTCAGGCCCGCTACTACGAAGCCGGCGCGGATATTGCCCGTATTGAGCAGAGCATCGAACACCAACGGGAACGCAGCCGCCAGACCGCTGCCGAGTTGGACCAGGCCATGGCCAACCAGCGGGAACTGGCCCGGGAGCTGGAACAGGACGAAGACAAGCTGGCGGGCATCCAGGAAGAACTGGATATGCTGGAGCCCGAGCAGGAGAGCCTGGCTATCCGGGCCGAGGAATCCGGCGAGAAGCTCCAGCAGGCCGAGGATGCCATGAGCGACTGGCAGCATCGCTGGGATGAATTCAGCACCCGATCCGCCGATGCTCGCCGCCAGGCGGAGCTTGCCCAGTCCCGCATCCGTTCGCTGGAAGATGCCATCGAGCAGCTGCGCAACCGCAAACAGAAACTGCACGACGAGAACGAGCTACTGGAAGGCCAGCTGGACCGGGCAGAGCTGGAAGACCTGCTGGAACAGCAGGAAACCCTGGAGCTCCAGCGGGAAGAAGCGCAGGAGCGTATTCAGTCTCTGCAGGATGACGTTTATAACGCACGCCAGAAACTCCGCGATGCAGAACATCAGGTACAGGAGCATCGCCAGCGGGTGCAAAGCCTGCGGGCTTCCCTGGAGTCCCAGCAATCCCTGCTGGACGAACAGATGGGCAGCCAGGACGATGCGCTGCAACAATGGCTTTCAGATAACGGCCTTTCCGATGCGCCCCGGCTGGCGACCCGCCTGGCAATCGAAGACGGCTGGGAGTTTGCGGTTGAGCAGGTAATAGGCCGGTTCACCCAGGGCCTTTCGTTGCCCGGCTTTGATCAGCTGACGGGTGCGCTGGAACAGGCTCCCAGAGGCCTGGCTGTGGTTTCGGAAAATGGCCATGGCAGCCCGGAAAGCTCCGGGCTTGCCGCCAGGGTATCCGGCGTCCCGGCGCTGGATGCCATGCTGGCAAACATTGATGTGGCGGAATCTGCCGCCGATGCACTCGCGCGCCGTGAGCAACTGGCGCCGGCCGCCAGCCTGATTACCCGTGAAGGGATCTGGGTTGCCCGGGACTGGGTACTGATGCCGGATTCCGACGCCGGCCAGGTGGGCGTGATTGAGCGCCAGAAAAAGGTCACCGAGCTTGAAGCCCTGCTGGCGGAAGCCGAAGAACAGCTAGAAACCGCTAGCGAACAGCTGGAACTTTTGCAGGAGCAGGGCGAACGGGCAGAGACCGCCCGGGAAGAAGCCCAGGCCAGAATCAGCGAAACCGAGCGCGATCTGGCAGCGCTGGCATCCCGCGCCAGCGGCCTGAAAGCCCGGGCAGAGCAGATTGATGCCCGGCTGTCCCGCATTCGCGACGATATTGAAGAAGTGACCGCGAGCCTGGAAGGCCAGCAGGAAAGTCTGCTGGAAGCCCGGGAGGAATGGGATATTGCGCTGGCCTCCAGCGAAGACTCCGATGAAGAAAAAGAACGCCTGCTGGAACAGCGGGATAGCCTCAGGGAGAACCTTGACCGCCTGCGCCAGGATGCCCGCCACGATCGTGACCACACCCACCAGCTGCAGCTGCAACTGCAAACCCTGCAAAGCCAGCGTGACGGCCTGAAACAGACCATCGACCGGATGCAGCTCCAGAAAGAGCGCCTGGAAGAGCGGCTGGACGTGCTCCGGGAGGCCCGGGAAACCGCCGAAGAGCCTGTGGAAGACCTGCAAATGCAACTCGAAGGCCTGCTGGAGCGCCGGCTGGCGGAAGAAGAAAAGCTGGGTGCCGCCCGGGATGCCCTGGAAGATATTGACAGGGAAGTGCGGGATCGGGAGCAGGGCCGCAGCCGTACCGAACACGTGGTGCAGGACGTCCGTGCACAGCTCGAAAAGCTAAAGATGGAATCCCAGGCGCTGGAGATTCGCGCTGGAAATTATATTGAACAACTCAGAGAGTTAGACGTTAAACTTCAGGTGGTACTTGAGCAATTGCCAGAGGACGCCGAGGAAAAAGTCTGGGCCGAAGAGCTGGAAAAGATCGGCAATCGCATCCAGCGGCTCGGGGCCATCAACCTGGCTGCCATCGAGGAGTACCAGGTTCAGGGTGAGCGCAAGAACTACCTGGATGAGCAGCACAATGATCTGATGGAAGCGCTGGAAACCCTGGATAATGCGATCCGCAAGATCGACCGGGAAACCCGTCAGCGTTTCAAGGAAACTTTTGACCAGGTGAACGGTGGGCTGCAGGCGTTGTTCCCGAAAGTGTTCGGGGGAGGTAATGCCTACCTGGAGCTGACCGGGGAAGACCTCCTGGAAACCGGCGTCGCCATCATGGCCCGGCCCCCGGGCAAGAAGAACAGTACCATTCACCTGTTGTCCGGTGGTGAAAAGGCCCTGACGGCCATTGCCCTGGTATTTTCCATTTTCCAGCTCAACCCGGCGCCTTTCTGTATGCTGGATGAGGTCGATGCCCCGCTGGATGATGCCAACGTTGGCCGGTATGCCAATATGGTCAAAGAGATGTCCAAACAGGTACAGTTCATCTACATTACCCATAACAAGATCGCTATGGAGCTGGCTGACCAGTTGATGGGGGTGACCATGCACGAACCGGGCTGTTCGCGACTGGTATCGGTAGACGTAGACGAGGCAGCGGCCCTGGCCGAAGCCTGACGGGTTGGCGAAAAAGCCGCCAACCATGACAATAACGCCATCTGGGCCCGGTGTGCGTTGTATTCATTACGGGCTTTTCTTAGAGTAGCAACGTTCCGAACTGCAAACAGGACAGCAGCTTATGTCACTTAGGGAATGGTTAATCGCCATAGGTACCCTGGTAATTATTGTAATCGTGGTCGACGGTATCCGTCGCATGCATCGAGCCCGCAAGGAATCCATGGCGATTTCTTCTGGCATGGGTGCCGATGAACTTAAAGAGTCCCCGCTGGATGACGAATACAACCCGGAACTGCCGAATGGCGGAGCCCGCATAGTTTCCCGGGGTAACCTGGAAGAGCGGGGCTATGTCACCCGCGACACCTCCGAACCGGACGGTTATGACGATGACGTGGAACCTGAAACAGGCTGGGGTGCCATTGATGATGAGCCCGAAGAACCTGTTCAGACACGTGTGCAGTCCCGGCCGGAACAGCCCCGGGAGTTTGCGGAGCCGGAGCCGGTGGTTGAGCCGGAGCCCGAACCCGCCCCTGAGCCACAACCGGAAGTGCGCCAGCCGTCACGGCCGGTCAAGGAGCAGGAGCCTCCGGTTGTCACCTCCGAGGTGGAAGAAGATACCGCCCGCAGGGAGCCTGTGAAACCCCGTGGTAACCAGCCTCTGGCCGGTGCCAACCGCCCGGAAGCCCGGGAAGTACTGGTCATCAACGTGTTGTCCCGCAGTGGCGAGGAGTTTTCGGGCCCGGTCCTGAAAAAGCTGTTTGAAGCCTGTGGCCTGGAGCACGGCGACATGGATATTTACCATCGCCACGAAGGCTCCGATACCACCACGCCGGTGCAGTTCAGTGTGGCGAACGCGGTAGAGCCGGGCACCTTCCGGCCGCAGGACATGCCCGGGATGAAAACGCCGGGTATCAGCTTTTTCATGAGCCTGCCCGGGCCGTCAAACGCCATGCAGGCATTCGAATTCATGCTGGAAACTGCCCAGACCGTGGTCCGCAACATGGGTGGCGAGCTGAAAGACGAGCGCCGCAGTGTGATGACACCGCAAACCATCGAGCATTGCCGCCAGCGAATCCGTGAATTCGAGCGAAAACAACGTTCCCATCGGGCCTAACACCCAGCCAGGACTCCCGACCTGATGACCAAAGCTTCTGCAGAAATCCAGCAGCGCGTAGCTGAGCTACGCGCCAATCTTGAAGACCACAATTACTACTACTACGTTCTGGACGAGCCCAGAATCCCCGATGCCGAGTACGACCGGCTGTTCCGGGAGCTTCAGCAACTGGAGCGGGAACATCCGGAGCTGGCTTCTGACGACTCGCCTACCCGCAGGGTAGGCAGCACCCGCGACACCAGCTTCGCCGAAGTGACCCACCGGCTGCCGATGCTGTCGCTGGACAACGCCTTCAGCGAAGATGAACTGCGGGACTTCGACCGCCGGATCCGCGACCGCCTGAACACCGAAGACTCCATTGAGTACGTCTGCGAACCCAAGCTCGATGGCCTTGCGGTGAGCCTGCATTACGAGAACGGACTGCTGACCCGCGCCGCCACCCGGGGCGATGGCTACACCGGGGAAGACATCACCGCCAACATCCGAACGATTCCGTCTGTACCGCTGAAGCTTCGGGGCAGCGGCTATCCGGAGCTGGTAGAGGTGCGTGGCGAGGTGTACATGCCCAAAGCCGGGTTCGAGAAACTGAACCAGCGGCTGGCAGAGCAGGACGAGAAGACCTTTGTTAACCCGCGTAATGCCGCCGCCGGCAGCCTGCGCCAGAAGAAATCTACCGTCACCGCCAGGCGCCCGCTGGAGTTCTGCGCCTACAGCATGGCAGTAACGGACGAAAGCGTGCTGCCTGGCACCCACTGGGACAGCCTTCAGCTGGTGAGCGACTGGGGTTTCCGGATCAACCCGGAAATGCGCAAGGCCGAGGGTGCGGAAGCCTGCTTGCAGGCCTACAACGAGCTGATGGAAAAGCGTGACAGCCTGCCCTATGAAATCGACGGCATCGTGTTCAAGGTGAACCGCCTGGATCTCCAGCAACAGCTCGGGTTTGTCTCCAGGGCACCGCGCTGGGCCATTGCCCACAAGTTCCCGGCCCAGGAAGAGCTGACGGTCATTGAAGACGTCGAATTCCAGGTGGGCCGCACCGGCGCTGTTACTCCGGTTGCACGCCTGAAACCGGTGTTTGTCGGCGGCGTCACGGTTTCCAACGCCACCCTGCATAACATGGATGAAATCCGCCGTCTGGATGTGCACATCGGCGATACCGTGTTCATTCGCCGGGCAGGCGATGTGATCCCGCAGGTGGTGAAGGTGGTGCCGGAAAAACGCCCGGCTAACGCACCTTCCGTTGAAATGCCGGCCCATTGCCCGGTTTGCGGTTCCGACATTGTCCAGATTGAGGGTGAGGCGGTAGCACGCTGTTCCGGCGGCCTGTACTGCCCGGCCCAGCGCAAAGAAGCCATCCGCCATTATGCCTCCCGCAAGGCGATGGATATTGAAGGCCTTGGCGACCGGCTCATTGAAGTGCTGGTGGATGAAGACATGGTGAGCACGGTAGCGGACCTGTACCGATTGACCAAGTTCCAGCTGGCCAGCCTTGAGCGCATGGGCGACAAGTCTGCCGGCAACCTGGTGGCGGCCATCGACCGTTCCCGTAACCCGGTACTCTGGCGCTTCCTGTATGCGTTGGGCATTCGGGAAGTGGGTGAGGCCACGGCCAAGTCCCTGGCGTCCCATTTCGGAACCCTGGAGGCCGTTGCCGGGGCGGATGAGGAAGCCTTGCAGCTGGTTCAGGATGTCGGCCCGATCGTGGCTGGTCATATCCGCAGTTTCTTTGATCAACCCCACAACCAGGAAACCCTGCAAGCGCTTAAAGAAGCGGGGGTTACCTGGCAGGAAGAGCAAGTGGTGGCTGCTGAAGAACAGCCGCTGGCGGGTGAAACCTGGGTGCTCACCGGCACCTTGTCGCAAATGACCCGGGACCAGGCCAAGGAAAAGCTGGAGCGCCTGGGTGCCAAGGTAGCTGGCAGCGTCTCGAAAAAGACCGCTTGCGTGGTGGCGGGAGAAGCGGCCGGCTCCAAGCTCGCAAAAGCTGAGCAACTGGGTGTGCCGGTGCTGGACGAAGATGGATTGCTGGCCCTGCTCAAGGAGCACGGCTTAGAGGCCTGAAGGCCGCTGGCCGGTGAATCTGAGAACTCGCGCAGATCCCCCGGAGAACAAATTGGCTACCATGGCGTTGACCTGTAACGGTGTGTAAACCGGTTGGCTGTACGCAACCGGACACCGCCATAACAACAACGTCTTGAAACGGATTTTTGCATGCGCGCCGATTTGTTCTCCCGCACTTTTTCGACGGGCCGGCTTGCGGGCCTGGCTCTGGTTGCCCTGGCCGCGGCCGGCTGTAAAACCGAAAAGGATCCGGACGACCCTACATTGCTGGGCGCACCGCCTACCACGGCATACATCGGCGTTGAGTACTACTACAACTGGGGTGCCTACGGTGGCGAAGGCATCCTCGATTATTCCCTCACCAATGCACCGGCCTGGCTGGCCCTGGAAGATACCAGCAACAAGGCCCGGCAGGGCGTCATCATGCGCGGTGTGCCGGGGCTGACCGGCGGCGAGCGCGGCCTGGCCGACCTCGGCAAAACCGAAGATATCGATATCGTGACTACTGATGGCCGCAGGGCCGGGTTCCAGCCGTTTGATATCGAAGTGAAGCACAACCTGGTTTCAGTGGAGGCACCGGAGTTTACCGAAGGTGAACTTCTGGAGATCAGCGCTCCGAGGGGTGAACACTGTGCATTGCCGGACCTTGAGCCGGAAGGTGCCCACAGTGCTTCCGAAACGGCTGCCCAGCCAACCCGCCGGGTGTATGCCAAAGTCCGGCTTGAACGGCCATCTGTTACCCGAGTTTCCATTGCCTTCCAGCTGGAGTCGGATTTCACCTGTGAAGATCCCGTTGGAGCTATTTCCCGGGAATGCCATTCCGCCGACAGCAATATGGGCCGCGCGATTGTCGGGCAGGACATTGTGGCTCTTGGCAGCGGCTCGGACCACCCGGTTGATGAAGAGGGCAATGAGCTGGCCTACGTAACGTATCAGGAAGGCCCCGAAGGCTTCTACGACCGGGGTGTCGTTACCCTGGAGCCCGGTATCAGTGAATGCTATATCCCGCTGGAAGTGATTGATGACAGGGTGGCGGAACCCACCGAGCAGGCTCGACTGGCCCTGACGGAGGTTCGTGATGGCCTGGCGTCTCTTGGCAATAATAACGCCGGTATCAGCACCAACCTGGCCATTGCCGATAACGAACCGATGGTTGCCCTGCGAACCCTGAACGGCGGCACCAGGGACACGCTGAATGTTGATCCGGAGGTGACCGATGTAACCTCTGCGGGTTACAACGAGGAGCAGGTTTACGCTGCCATCCTGACTGGCGAGCGGGAAGGGCAGGTAAATGTAAAACTGACGGTTAGCGAACAGGGTTCTACCGTCGGAACCGGAGATTTTGTGATTGTCCAGGCCCCCGAGACTCTTCAGGGCCTTACGCTGGATCCTGAGCCCGGCACTAATGAACTGGTGTTCCCGGCAGGCGTGAACGAGGTGCAGTTCAGTATTACCGCGAAGGACTACGCAGACACCGCCGAAAGCCTGCATGACCGCCTCGCGATCCTGGTTGTCGATGTGAAGGGACAGGCCGGCCTCGAGAACTTTGCCCGGGGCGAAAGCGACGAGCTGATGACCCTCAGCTTTAACCGACAGATAACGCCACTGACCTGGACGGACGGATTTGTGCCCACAGACATGGCCACTGGCTCGCAGGGTGAACTGTATGTGGCGGGTCGTGGCTTCGATGATGTGCTTCAGGTACGTATCTACGACCAGACAGGCGCGCAGTCGGGCTCCACGCTTGAATTGAATGCCGGCGCAAAGGCAGCGGCCACGGAGGTGTACCTGGCCCTGGGTAAGCGAACCGAGCGGGTTGACGGTCGCAGTACAACCTACGAAGAGTTGGTGGTGGCTTATTCTGACGCTGGTCAGGCTGTTGTGGAGTTATACCGCAAAGACGGGGACACCGGTGCCTACGGACCGGTATTCGACAACTACAGGCTGGAGTTTGGCTCCTCCGGTAATGATGCCGTCAAACGAGTGGGCTATCAGGGCACCAATGGCAACCTGGTGGTTGCCGGTGAATCCGACGGCGTCTGGGGTGGACAGAGCAATTCCGGTGGCATCGACACCTTCCTGGCAGTGGTTGAAACCATCGGTGAGAAACTCAAGCTTAAGGAAGTCCGCCAGGAAGGCTCAACCGGCAATGACAGGGTAGCCGGCGCCAGCACCGAGTTCTCAACTCCTATGCTGTTTGGCTACGCACCCGGCGTGGTTGATGGCAACGGTGCTGTGGGGCCGTTCTTCTATTCGGGCACGGCAGACGGCGCGGTATACGGTATTGGTGGTGATGCCTCGGAACAACTCCGCCACGGCTTGTATGCAAACAGTACCGCATGGCTGATCGGTGACGGCCCCTGGAGCTACAGTTTGATTGAAGCGGAAGAGGGCGATAACGAGCTGGAGCGTACAACAGGTGCAACGGCCGGGTTTGTGCTGGGCTTCACCAGTATCGGCGTGCCCAAGGCTGCGTTCACCCTTGCCTCCGTTGCAGACGCCGCTGTGAACTCTCTGGACAAGGGCGTCGCACTGGCAAGTGATGTGATTGCTGCCGGAACGCTGGATGGTGGCCAGGGCCTGTTGGCACGGGTGACCACCCAGAAGGAGCCGGAGCTTTATCAGAGCTGGCAAAAAGCGCTGGCGGAGCCGGGTGTGCAGTTCCTGGGCCTCGGCAACTACCGGGATGATGAGATTGTGGCCCTGGTGAACTCCGATGCCGGACACCAGATTCTTCTGTTCAGCCCGGAAGGGCGGTTGCTGACAGCTCCGGCTGATAATCCATGAGCTGAAGATCCATAAAGTGGGTCGAGGTTACCCTGAGCCGCAAGTCAGTCCGGCTTGGGGTATAACCTCGAGCTTTCCACCCGGCGGATCAGCGGCTCCGGCAAGCTCAATGGCTGGCCGGTTATCCGGTCCGCCAGGTACTCTGCCATCAGTGGTGCCCAGGTCAGGCCCTTGCTGCCGTATCCGGTCAGCAGGTAGGCGCCAGGCACTTCCTGCCCGTTTTCATCCTTGAGTTCGCCAGCCACCGGCTGATAATCATGGCTGGCGCAACGGAAAGAAACCCGACCTGCAAGCTCGCTGGCATCAGGCCCATGGTCGCCCATGACGGCAGGCAGCAGCTCTGCCAGTTGATCGATATTTTCCTGGTGGCTTTCCAGTGTAACGTCCGGGTTGTTGTCTCTCAGGTCAAAGGTCGCACCGGTTACTGCGATTCCACTCATGGCCGGGTTCAGGTACTTGGTTCCACAGATGACCGCCCCTGGCAGGTTGTATTTTTCTGCGGGCAAGCAGGTGACCTGTCCCCGGATGGGCTTCAGCCGCAGTTTACCGTTGGCCGGGTTCAGGCTGGCGGACTCGTGACCGCCTGCAATCACCAGCCTCGCTGCGCTCAGCCGCTGGCCTTCCAGACTTTCAATCGTCCAGCCTTTGCCGTCAGACCTCACCGTGCGTACATTGAAACCAAATACCTGTTGGATTCCCGGGTGGTCGGCAAGGGCAGCGCAGGCCTTTGCCGGCTCAAGCCAGCCGGAACCGGGAAACCACAGGCCGCTGGCCGTTACCTTCAGGCCGGCGCGCTTCGAACCAAGCTCTTCATCCACCGGTTCCAGCAGTTCGACCGGGTACTGGCAGCGTTCAAGGAATTTCTGCTGACGATGCTGCTCCTGCTCGTTGGAAGCAAGCTGCAGCAGGCCAGTGGGGTGCCAGAACTGTCCGGCCCAGCGCCGGTAATAGCGCTGGCTGAAACTCAACGCGGTTGCGGCCAGTTCGGTCTGGGCATTGTATTCCACGCCCAGTTTCACATAGAGCGCGCCCTGAGCATTACCGGAGGCACCGGCGCCGGGCTGATCGGCCCGGTCAATCAGCACGACGGGAACACCCCGTTCCGCAAGGTTGCGGGCGAGGGTGGTGCCGGCAATTCCGGCACCGATGATCGCCACTGTTGATCGGTAAGCTGTTCCGGAGTCAGCCCCGGAAGCCTCAAGCTGGCCGGTCAGCATTTCCCGCTTGCGACCGAAGCCCGGTACCTTTTGCATGGAAAACCCGGCATCGATCAGTGCCCGGTGCACCCGACCCACAGAGGTGAAGGTGGCCAGCGTGGTGCCGGGTTTGCTGTGGTTGCGAATCTGGCCGATGGCGCCTTCCAGCCACATCTCCGGATTCAGCGACGGGGCAAAGCCGTCCAGGAACCAGGCATCCGCCTGGAAGGAGAGGTCTCGCCAGGCATCCAGAACATCACCGAAATACAACGTCAGCCGGATTCGCCCGCCCGCCAGTACCAGCCGGTGAGTACCCTGAATCAGTGGTGGGTAATGGGCGATGAGTTCGGCAGCCTGGGGGGCAAGCTCCGGCCAGAAAGACAGGGCTTTTTCCAGGTCACTCCGGGTCAGGGGAAACCGCTCCACAGACACAAAGTGCAGAATGGCAGAATCATCTTTCGGCCGGCAGTTGAACCACTCGGCCCAGGCGGCCAGGAAGTTCAGACCGGTACCAAAGCCGGTTTCCGCAACCACAAAATGACGGTTATCGGCCAGCTCAGCAAAGCGCTCCCGGAGCCGGTTGCGGCCGATGAATACATAGCGGGTTTCTTCCAGCCCGTTGTCGCGACTGAAGTAGACATCACCAAAGCGGGCAGATTCCGGAACACCATCGCGCCAGACAAGATCCGCCGGCTCCATGGCCGGCGGCAGAACAGGGTTGGTCATAGAGTCAGTCTTCGGCAGCAGCCCGGGTTACCTGCTCGATGATCACAGAGCGAACGGGCACATCGGCCATGCCACGAACGCGGGCCGTTTTAACACCGGCAATGGCGTCCACCACATCCATGCCTTCTGTTACTTTACCAAATACCGCATATCCGGCACCGTTGGCGCCCTTGTTCAGGTAGGGGTTGTCGACCAGGTTGATGAAGAACTGGGAGGTGGCGGAATCCGGTGCGCTGGTGCGGGCCATGGCGATGGTGCCACGCTCGTTAGGCAGCTCGGCGGAGGCCTCGTTAACAATGGCCTCTTCGGTAGACTTGCGGGACATGTCTTCAGTAAATCCGCCGCCCTGAATCATGAAGTCGGCGATTACGCGGTGGAAAATCGTGCCGTTGTAGAAGCCTTTATCGACATAGCCCAGGAAGTTTTCGACGGTTTTCGGGGCGACATCCGGGCGCAGCTCCAGGGAAAAATCACCGTGAGAGGTTTCAAACCGCACTTCCGGACGCTCGTTTACAGGCTCTTCGGCCTGCACCGGAGCGGCAGCCATCAGGGGCAGTGCGAGGGCAAACAGGACGGGCTTCACATTAAACAGGCTTTTTACGGTATTTGTCATTTCAACAGTACTCGCGGTTTCAGGAATGGATCGCTTGGCTGACATAATGTCTGAAATCGTAACCTGTGCACAATTCTAACAGATACTTAACCATTGAATGCCCACGATGGTAGACAGTTGAATAAGCTGGGTTATCCTTCAAATGTGTAGATTTGAAAGTCATGTTGCCGATTCGGGTTGTACGGTAATCACTTTGAATACAGGAGAAGTCTGGTGAGATTCCGTTTATTAACGCAGGCTGGTGCGGTGGCGTCTGCCTTCGCCGTCTTTACCGGTTCCGCGCCAATGGCCTTGGCTTCCGAGCAGCAAAACTGGAGCTACACACCGGCGTTTCTGCCGGTATCAGAAGCCGGTATGTCTGCGGTTTCCGCTCATGGCAGTGTGCGTTTGCAGGAGTTGCTGCGAGCGGGTGGTGGCACCCAGCCGGCCCACCTTGAGAGCCCGGATTATGTCACCCGTGTGAATGCGCCATCCGGTGAGGTTAGCGGAGACAGCCTTGCGGACTTGGGCACTGCCGGTGCAGATGTGGCCAATGTCCTTGAAGACCTGCTGGCGTCGCTGCCCGATTTGCTGGACATGGACTTCAAGATTGTCGGCATTAAATACCGGCCGGGCGAAGAGGTCGTCACGCTGGGCAGCGATGGCGCAATCCATGTTGCCTTCCCGGAAACCGTGGACCTGGTCGCCATCGAAAATCTTAACGTAGGCGGCGGAGACGGCCCGCCACTAGGCGATATCAACCTCTATGATCTAAGCTTTCACCGGGATTCCAGAATCCGCATCCAGGGAGAGTAATGCTCTGCCGGGTGCGGTTCGTTCGTGCCGGGCCGGGTTGTACGGTTGCAACTGTACCAGCGGGAGCGTTTGCCAGTGAAAGTACACAAAGGGTTTGAGGAAAAGTCCCGGCTTGGCCGGTTGCTGATCAACCGGGGTTATATCTCGGAAGGCCAGCTGGAAGCCGGCCTGAAAATCCAGCATGACACCGGCCAACGCCTGGGTGAGGTGCTGGTAGAAGCCGGTTGGCTTACCGAGCGGGAACTGCACCGCGTTCTCAAACACCAGGCCCGTTACCGCAACGCCGCCGCACTGGTGGCCATGGTCACCGTCCCTTTCCAGCCATTGGTCACCTTCGCCTCAGGTAACTCCAATGCCGCCCTGGCTCCGGTGGTGGCGGGTGAGATGTATGGCGGCTTTGCGCCTATGACTGAAGAGGAAATGGCCAGCATAACTGCGGGGAGCGGGATTGGGCTTCTGGAGCGTATTGAGACCGTCGCTGATCCGGAAACCGCCCGGGATCCGGTTAACACCCTGAAACTGGCCTCCCACATATTCTCTCCGGTGTTGAGCTTCGTCGATTCGGACCTCAGTATTTCCGGCGTCCATTACCGGGAAGGCGAACCCCAATACCGTATTCGCGATGACGGTGCACTTCAGTTGCTGCTGCCGGAGCGCATCGAGGAAGTTCGTCTCGACAATATTCGTGTCACCAACAGTCAGACACCGCCTATTGGCAATATCAGCATTCAGGATATCCGTTTCCATCCGGATTCCCGGATGACGATTCACCTGCATTAGCCGTCATTGCGGCTTTGAGCCTTGCTTGCCAGCCTGTCATTTAGTGATAGAGTGCCGTTTTCGCATTTCTGACGGGACAGTTTCATGCCTTTGAATGTATGGGTGCTGGTAGCGGCTCAGGCGCTGGCCATGTGCACGGCTCCTTTTATCGTATTTATCGGAAGTATTCAGGGGCGGCTGCTGGCGCCGGCACCGGAACTGGCCACCTTGCCGGTAGGGCTGGTGGTGGTGGGCACAGTTCTGGCTATCAAGCCGGCTACCTGGCTGATGGAGCGGGTAGGGCGCAAGCAGGTGATGTTGCTGGGCACGCTGGCCGGCATGATCGCTGGCGGACTGGGTATGTTTGCCTCCTGGCAATCGGACTTTGTCACCATGTGCCTTGCCGCCGTTATCGGTGGCTCCGGGTTGGCTGTGGTGCATCAATACCGGTTTGCGGCCATGGAATCGGTAGCTTCGGACATGGCGGGTACAGCGGCCGCCAGGGTATTGCTTGGTGGCCTGGTAGCTGCCTGGCTCGGGCCGGAAGTTGCCGGACTGGGTAGTGGTACCGGCGAACGTTTTCCATTTCTTCTGAGCTGGGCCGGACTGGCGGTGGTGCAAGCCATGGCTCTGGTTGTGGTGGCGGTCGGTTATCGGCCTTCCGGGGAGCGCGTGGCCGAGACTGTCGTGGGTGGTGGTCGCCCCATGCGTGAGATTCTCGGCAATCCCCTGGTCTGGACTGCCATCAGTGGCGCAGCCATTGGTTATGCGGTAATGAGCTTTATCATGACTGCAACGCCCCTGAGTATGACGGAAATGGCCGGGCACGATTTTGACGACGCCAAGCGGGTAATCCAGCTGCACATCATGGCCATGTACCTGCCGTCTCTTATCTCCGGATGGCTGATCCGGGTGGTGGGCATCCCCTTGATGATGACTGTCGGCTTGCTGGCCTATCTGGGGTGTATTCTGTTGGCCGCGGCAGGCATCAGCTTCCACCATTATTTATGGGCCCTGATCCTGCTCGGGGTGGGCTGGAACTTCCTGTTTGTTGGCGGCACCACCCTGTTGCCTCAGGGCTACCGGGATTCAGAGCGATTCCGGGTACAGGGCCTCAATGACATCATGGTATTCAGCGCCCAGGCCACGGCGGCGCTGAGTGCCGGAGCCGTGCTGACAGCCCTGGGCTGGGCTTCGCTGTTAATGGTTGCCGTGCCGCTGCTGGTACTGCACGCTTTGTTGATGGCAGCCTGGCTGCTCAGGCGCCAGCCGGCAGGGGCAGGTGGCCGGCCTTCACCCAGATAACGGTTTCCTGGTCTACGAACGGGTGATGCTGGCTCAGGTGCGGGCTGCGCATCCAGGTGCCTTCCGGGTAACGGCCGTGTTCATCGCAGAACTCGCCGGACAGCACCAGGATTTCCTCGCCACCGAAGTGCCGGTGGGGCTGGAAGGCCTCATTGGCCGGCCATTTCACCAGGGCCACATGCTCATGCTCGAAATCGTGCAGGGGCATTACCTGCAGCCCGCCAATGCCCGGCAACCATTCAGCCTGATTGGTATCGACACGAACGGTTGCGGTGTCCTTCGGATCAAACTGGTGCAGCTTCACCAACAGGGTGCAACCTTCTTCGCTGAAGGGCGCGTGGCCAGTGCCGGGCGGGTTCCGGAGGTAGGTGCCGGCCGGGTAATGGCCGGTCTCGTCGGAGAATACGCCCTCCAATACCAGGATTTCCTCGCCCAGTGGGTGCTCATGCCGCTTGAAGGAAGAACCGGGTTTGTAGTGAACTATGCTGGTGGCATGGCCCCGTTCGGCCTCTTCCCGTGCCAGCGGCTTGCGCTCCACGCCCGCCGCCGGGCTGGGTTGCCATTCCTGTTCGCGGGTATGAACAACCACTCGCTGGGAGAAATCCATATTCAGCATGAAAAACCTCGAATAAGTGCTATTTGATCAGTGCCTGAACGTCCCGGAACCTCGGATGGCGGCAGTCTACCATCCACTCGAACGCTACCATCTCTGTGGTAACAATCCGGGCGCCACTCTGGTGCAGGCGGTCCAGCGCTACGTCCCGGTCGAAATCATTCCGGGAACCGGTTGCATCCGCCACCACCCAGACCTTGTAACCGGCATCCAGAAGGCTCAGGGCCGTTTGCAGCATACATACGTGGGTTTCGCAGCCTCCGATGACAATATGCTGGCGGCCCTCCGGCAGGGCATCAATCAGCCCGTCCGGGCAGGCATCGAAATGGTACTTGCTGACGGTGTGGTGGCAAAGCTCCCGAACGCTTTCCACGTTCGGCCCCAGCTTGTCCGGAACCTGCTCCGTGGCGATGACCGGCACCTCCAGCAAGCCCGCAATTGTCGCCAGCAGGGTGCAGCGGTCAACCACCTCCATTCCCTGGCTGATTGCAGGCATCAGTCTGGCCTGTACATCGACAAGAAGCAGGGTGGACTGTTCGGCTTTCATTAACATAAAGAGGCTCCGAAGATTGTGGGTGTTTGATGACAAGGATAGCCAATTTAGTCGCCGGAAATCCGACAACACGAATTTTCAGGATTTTTTTAAAGGAATCGCTTCATTGCGGTTGCCAAACGCCAGCAAAACTATTAAAGTTTGCGCCCTCAAATGAGCGACAACGTAGCTGATTTGAAACAGTTTATTGGAGAGGTGGCCGAGTGGCTGAAGGCGCACGCCTGGAAAGTGTGTATACGTTAATAGCGTATCGAGGGTTCGAATCCCTCCCTCTCCGCCAATAAAAGAACCCCGGCAGAAATGCCGGGGTTTTTTATTGGGCTGAATAATCTCTGCAGCCGTAAGCATTAACCGCTACGCCACACCAAACGCCCCCACAAAACTGACATCAGTCAAATCGCCACCTCCCTGAACTTCCTAACTTGTTCTCCATGCCACGGAAATGAAATATCTTCCAAAACCGGAGAATCAGAATGAAAAAACACCAACTTGCATTGTTCATCGCTGCTGCCGGCCTGGCCTCTACACCGGCCTTTGCCCAGAAGGCAGAAGTCTCTGATCTGGACGTGGATTTCTACGGCCACATCAACATGGCGGTTATGCACGCCGATACTGGCGAAGGCTCCGAGCAGTACATCGTGGACAACGACTATGCCTCCAGCCGTGTAGGTGCTCGCATCAGCACTGACCTGAAAGACATCGATCTGAAGGTGGGTGCGCACGTTGAATTTGAATATCAGCACAATCCTTCAAATCTGGTCACGCCCGATGACCGTTCCATCAAGGGTAACTGGGACGAGCGGCACATTAACCTGTTCGCTGCAGGGCGTTACGGCAAGATCTCTGTAGGGCGGGGTTCAGGTGCGGCCGACGGGGCAACTGAATCTGATCTGTCTGGCACCAAGGTAGCCTCCTTCCCGGATCTGGCGTTGGTAGGTGGTGCACAGAAGTTTATCGATAAGAATGACAGCGGCTGGAACCCGACTCTGTTCCAGTCTGTGCGTAACCAGGACTTTGAGGCCCGTTATGACCGGGTACGCTACGACGCACCTGCCTTTGGCCCGGTCAAACTGGCAGTAAGTCAGGGCTATAAGGATGACCAGGATATTACTGAAGTTGCTGCCACCTATAACACCGCGATTGACGGCCTGGGCCGCTTGTCAGCAGCTGTTGGTTACTCCACAAAAGATGTTGGGGGAGCAGCAGGGGATGTTGAGAACATTGGCGGTTCAGTTTCCTGGTTGCACGACACCGGTGTGAACATGACGGCCGTATATTCCAATGTCGAGAACGATGCCGGTCGCGATTCTGATTTCAATATGTTCAAAGTGGGCTACAAGACCGGCAAACATTCCTTCACAGTACACCGTGCTGAGGGCCAGGATTTTGATCCCAAGCTCGAGAGAACAGAAACTGTTGCAGGTGAAGAGGTAACGGTTAAGTACAATGTTACCGGCTCCGACGTAGAAATCTACGGCGTCGCCTACGTCTACCAGCCCATCAAGCGCCTGGACGTATACTTCGCCTACAACAACTTCGCGCTGGATGCTGACAACGGCGACTATGACGATGTAAACATCGCCATGATCGGCAGCCGCCTGAAGTTCTGATCGCCTGAAACCTCAGTCCGCCGGGCAGGGCATTACGCCAGCCCGGTGGACTGCAGTATGAAGACCCCCACCGTTACCGTTACGCTGGCCAGTAAGGTGGTCAGTGCAATGATATTGGCCGCCATGCGGTCGTTCCCGCCCAAAGCCTTCACCATGACAAAACTCGCCGCTGCCGTCGGGCTGGCGAAGAACAGGAACATCAGGCCCAGTTCCCGGCCTTCAAATCCCGCCAGCCAGGCCGCCAGTGTGCACAGGGCCGGCAAACTCACCATTTTCCACACCGAGGCTCCCAGCGCCGGGCCGCTGTCCGTTCTGATGGCTTTCAGGGAAACGGTGGCACCAATGCAGAGCAGGGCTAATGGCAGGGTAAGAGAGGCAAAGTAATTGCCGCTGGTCATCACCCATTGTGGAAGGCTGACCTCCCAGGCGGCGAAGGGAATGGCGATAACCACGGCAATAATCAGCGGATTGCGAGCCACGTCTTTAACGGTATTCGAGAAGCTCATGCTTTTACCCGGCTGATACGCCAGCAATACCACGACAGAAAGCACGTTGTAGGAAATAATCACCAGCCCCAGCAATATGCCGCCGGCAGACAAGCCGTAATCGCCATAAAGGTTGGCCGCCAAGGCCAGGCCGACAATCCCGCAATTACCCCGGAACGCACCTTGCACATAGACGCCCCTGTCATCTTTGCTCACTCGCCGGATTGCCCAGAACCAGACAGCGCCGAAGCTGGCCAGTGTTGCCGCCAGGTAGAACAGCAGCAGTTTGACGTTGAATGCCGTCGTCAGATCTGCCCGGATGATGCTGAGGAACACCAGGGTTGGCAGCGTGGCCTTGAACACCAAGGCGGAAGAGGTGCTGACAAAGTTCTTGGTCTATCCAGCCAATCCGGCGCAGGCCGATGCCGATAAAGACCATGGCAAAAACCGGCAGGGTGGTTTCAAGGGTGTGGGCGAAGGTTGCTAACAGGCCGCTCAAGGGACAACGTACTCCTCTGGAACAAACAACAAAAAAGGCCTCCGCTGGGGAGGCCTTGTGTCGGCATTATAACCGGTCTTTCAGTCGAAGTTCCTTGAGCGGATGGTATCAGGCTTCAGGAAAGGCTTTTCGCCGGTATTGTCGTGGTCAGCCAGCACCTTGCCGTCGTGCTCGCGAACCTGGCCGTACATGGAGTGCTTGTGGAAGGTAGGCCCGAATTGCTCCAGGGTTTCTTTCACGTCGCCGGTGTAGCGCGGGTCTTGCGGGCGCTCCTGGCTGTCCATGTAGAAGGCGATGTCCCAGGCTTCCTGGTCACTCAGGGAGTTGGGCTGGCCCAGAGGCATGTTGTTCTTGATAAAGCCGGCTGCGGTGAACAGGCGCACAATGCCTGCACCCCAGTTGTTGGACATATCGCCCCAGGGTGCCGGGAATACGGTGTGGCCATCTACGCGCAGGCCAGAGCCATCTTCCTGGTGGCAAACGGCACAGTTTTCCTGGTACAGCTTTTCACCGTTAGCGTAGCTGAGTTCCGCCGGGCGCTCTGGTGCCGGGAAGCCGCGGCCGTAAATGGGCTGCTTCGGGTACATTTCCACGCCGGTGGCCAGCCATTGATGGTAGGCAGACAGTGCCAGCATGTTGTCACTGCCGTATTCCAGCGGCTTGCCATTCATGGAGTAAGTAAAACAACCGGCAATACGTTCTTCCAGGTTGTTTACATGGCCATTCTTGCCCCGGTAACCGGGCAGGGTAACGGCTGCTGGCCAGATCGGCGCGCTGAACGGCATACGGCCTTCACCCAGGTGGCAGCTGGAGCAGTTCATGTTGTTGAACACGTTCTCGCCACGCAGTTGCTGGGTGTTGGTGAACAGGTCGTAGCCCTTGCGGATGACCTTTTTCAGTTCCGGATGGATGTCCGCTTCTTCCAGGTCTGCCATGGTAGGCGGAATGTGAACCAGCTGGTTTTCTTTCGGGGCCGGAAAGCCCATAGAGGTCAACTGATCGATGTAAGCCTGGGTAGTGTCTTCATTGGCCGCCAGGTTTGCCGAGAACGCAAAGGTTCCAGACAGGGCGACAGTAAGCAGTTTGCGCATCATGATAGGTGTCCCCTTATTTGCTGCCGGCGCTCTGGTTGGCAAGCCATACGGCTACCGCGTGAATGTCTTCATCGCTCATGCGTCGGGCGATGGAGCCCATCAGATCCTGCGGATCGTTCTTGCGGGTGCCTTCTTTCCAGGCTTTCAGCTGGGCTTCGATATAACCGGCATGCTGGCCGGCAATACCCGGGAATACATCGCCGGCACCGCGGTTGCCAGGGCCGTGGCAGCTTTTGCAGGAAACAATGTACTGGGACCAGTCGCCGCGTTCGGCCAGCTGCTGACCGCGCTTCAGCGTGGCCTCATCGGCGTTTGCGCCACCCTGGCCAGCCGTGGGTTCCAGTTGGCTGTAATAGGCAGCAACATCGGCAATTTTCTGGTCGTCCAGCATGTTCACGAACGGGGTCATGGTCGCGTTTACCCGAGCGCCTTTCTTGATGTCGTGAATCTGCTTGGCGAAGTAAGTGGCATTCAGACCGGCCAGCCTTGGCCAGGATTCTCCACCTTCAATGTGCATGCCGCTGCCGTCTGCCTGGTGGCAGGCAATACACAGGTTGGCAACTTCTTTGCCACGTTCAGCATCACCTTCGGTTGCAGCCAGCGCAAAGCCCGCATAGGCAGCGAGCCCGAATGCAGCCAGCGTAATCGGAATTTTTCTCACGGTCGGTAGCCTCTCTATTCTTATATATGTGCACTTAGTACTAAAAGTTATTTCGATATAGCTTGCACAAGGCGCGCAATTCTCGCTTGACGAAGGTCAACAATGCAAGCGGACTTATCCGAAAGGCTAATACGAGGATGCATGCGTCGGGAATTTCGTTTACTGTCTGAGATGCAAACCGGAAGTCAGCAAACATCTTTATAACGAAAAGCAGGGACACCTATGGCGACCGTCAACCCTTCTCAGGAAGAGCTTAGGAAAGTTTTGCAAGAGACGCCAAAAGATCAGCCGGTAGTAATGCTGAATCTGCTTCGGTTTCGTGACCAGGCGGCCTACAAAGACGACACAGAAAACTGCTCGGGGCGGGATGCCTACAAGCGGTATATGGACGAAGCGGCAGAATGTGTGCGCTCGGTTGGCGCAGAGGTAATCTGGTCCGGCCGCAGCGTGGGTTCGCTGATTGCGCCGCCCGACGAATCCTGGGACCAGGTATTGCTGGTACGTTATCCCTCCATCAACGCCTTCCTGGCGATGATCGAAAGCCCTGAGTACAAAGGTGTGGTAAAGCACCGTACCGCCGCGCTGGAAGACTCCAGGCTGGTAGCCAATGTTGAAGGCTCGCCCTGATCAGACCAGCCAGCCGGATTGCTGGATCGCCATATAGGCAACCGTACCCACCGCAATAGAGAGCAGGGCATTACGCCGCCACAGGTGTACAGCTACCACCAGCAATCCCGGCAGGATGGCGTCCAGCCCCGGCAGGCTTGCGCTCCAGTTCGCGGAACGCTGCAGGAATACGATGGCCAGCAGGGCCATAACCGCAGCCGGCAGAAACCGGCCAATATGCTGCAGCAACGGGTGTTCTGTGTGGCGTTCAAAAAACAGGAAGGGCACCACCCGGGTGGCAAAGGTTGCCGCCGCTGAAATGGCAATGAACGCTGCCAGGTAATAAGTGTCAGTCATGGCTGGCCTCCGCTGCCGGCAGACGGTTCCTGAGCTGGCGATACTGGATCAGGAGAATGCCGGTGACAATTGCGATCGCCAGGATCAGCTGATGAGACGGCCCGACCAGCACCATTGAGATCCCGGCGGCAAAGGCACCGGCCCAGAGCGGGAAGCTGTCGCCCAGTGCTTTGATCTGTTCAATCGTCAATACAATAAACAGCGCGACCAGCGCGAATTCAATACCGGTGCTGTCGAACGCCACCATCTCTCCCAGCAGTGCGCCAATTCCGCAACCGGCAATCCAGTAAGCCTGGTTGAACGCGGTAATGCGGAAGTCCACTTCCTGCTCGTGGTGTTTGTCTGAGGACAGCGGACGACTGGTAAGCAGGGAATACGTCTCGTCTGTCAGGCCGAAAATCAGATAGCCTTTACGCCAGCCAGCACCCCGGAACCGACCCAGCAGGGACAACCCGTAAAACAGGTGCCGGGCGTTCAGCACAAACATGGCAACTGCCACCTCAAGCAGCCCTGCGTTGGCGGCCAGCAGGCTGACAGCAAGGATCTGCCCGGAACCGGCATAGATCACCAGGCCCATGAGCGGCGCGACCCACCAGGCATAGTCCAGCTGGGTGGTGAACAGCACCCCGAAGGCCATACCCAGTGGAATGTAGCCGAACAGAATCGGCAGTGTCAGGCGAAAGACGTTCTGGTTCATTAGCATCCAAACGTTACGAAAGCGGCGATGATAGTCAAAGCGCACAGGGTTTTGAAGAGCGCAAAAACCGAAAACCCCGTACCATACGCCACAGACTGGAGGATTTATGACCGACGATACCGCTTATGTGCCCGATGAAGATCCGCGTCAGGAAAAGTTCGTAGTAGACGCAGACCTGCTTACCCAGGACCAGCTGGAAGGGCTGGCGGAAGAATATTGCACCCGTTACCACGGCCTGAACGATACCGAGAACCCGCTGGCGGAACGAAGCCGGGTACTTGCTGCCGTAAAACGGGGAGAGCTGGTCGTGTGGTTTGACCCGGTGGAAAACACCGCGGGCCTGGGCGTTCCCGCCTGATTTCCATCGTTTTCAGGCCCCTACCTACCCGATGGGCGGTGTAAACGGTACAATCACCGTGATTTTTCGTCTACCTGACTGCGAGGTGAGCTTTGATCAGGGTACTGGTTGTAGATGACCACGAGCTGGTGCGCTCCGGTATAACCCGCATGTTAGCCGACAATCCCGATCTCGACGTGATTGGCCAGGCTTCATCCGGAGAGGACGCCATCGAGTTTGTGCGAGAGAACCGACCGGATATCGTTCTGATGGACATTCGCATGCCAGGAATCGGTGGCCTGGAAGCCACCCGTCGTATCCTGCGCCTGGACGACTCTATTCGAGTGATTGTGGTAACCGCCTGTGCGGATGATCCTTACCCCTCCCGAGTGATGCAAAGTGGCGCCCAGGCGTACATCACCAAGGGCGCGGACATCCAGGAAATGGTGCGTGCCATTCGCAAGGCCCATTCCGGACAGCGTTACATCAGCCCTGAAATTGCCCAGAAGATGGCGCTGAAGCAGCTGGCGGGTGAAAAGGACGACGATGGCGAACTGGCAAAGTTCGATCGTTTGTCTGAACGGGAAATGCAGATTGCCATGATGGTGGTGGATTGCCAGAAGGTTCAGGATATCTCCGATAAACTCTGCCTCAGCCCCAAAACCGTGAACAGCTACCGCTACCGGATTTTCGAGAAGCTGGAGATTTCCAGTGATGTAGAGCTGGCGCTGATGGCCGTACGGCTTGGATTGCTGGATGCCGACAAGGTCTGACCCCCAGCAAGGATCCGGGGAGTTCGACAGTAAAGACTTCCTGAAACAGCTTACTGAACGCCCCGGCGTGTATCGTATGTACGATGGCGCCGGGAATATTCTGTACGTGGGAAAAGCCCGCAACCTGAAAAAGCGGGTGAGCAGTTATTTCCGCAAGACCGGCCTGGCCCCGAAAACCGAAGCACTGGTGGGCAAGATCGAGTCCATCGAGGTGACGATTACCGGCAGCGAAACCGAAGCCTTGCTGCTGGAACAAAACCTGATCAAGTCGCTGCGGCCGCCGTACAATATCCTGCTGCGGGATGACAAATCCTACCCCTATATCTACCTGTCGTCTCACAGCGACTATCCCTCGCTGACCTTCCGCCGTGGCCGCACCAAAAAGGGCGGCGGTACCTGGTTCGGGCCGTTTCCAAGCTCCGGTGCGGTCAAGGAAAGCCTTAATATCCTGCAGAAGGTTTTCCGTATAAGGTCTTGTAGTGAAAGCTATTTCAGGAACCGTAACCGGCCTTGCCTGCAGTATCAGATTAACCGGTGCACGGCCCCTTGTGTGGGTTACGTAACACCGGAGGAGTACCAGCAGGATATCCGCCATGCCACCATGTTCCTGGAAGGCAAGAACCCGGCCATCATCCACGATCTGATGAATGCGATGGAGCAGGCGGCCAGGAACCTGGAGTTTGAGAAAGCGGCCACCTACCGGGACCAGGTCAACCATCTTCGCCATGTTCAGGAGCAGCAATCCATTGAAGGCGAGGGCGGCGATGCAGATGTGATCGCCATTACCCAGGATGCCGGCGTGGTGTGCATTGTGGTGATCATCGTTCGTGGTGGCCGGGTGCTGGGTACCAAGGACTACTTCCCGAGGTTTTCACTCGAGCAGTCTGAAGGGGAACTGCTTTCGGCGTTTTTGGGCCAGTACTACTTTGGCGGTGATACCCGCCGGGAAATTCCCCGGGACATCCTCGTGCCGGTGGCCGTGGAAGGGCAGGAACTGCTGGCAGAGGCCCTCAGTGAGGCCGCCAACCGGGAAACCCGAATTCGGGGCAATGTGCGGGGCGAACGCAAGCGCTGGCTGGAACTGGCCATGACCAACGCCCGGCAAACATTGCTTACCCACCTGGCCAGCAAGGAAACCGTGTATCGCCGTTTGCTGGCGCTGCGGGACCTGCTGGAGCTGGCTGAAACCCCGTCCCGAATGGAATGTTTCGACATCAGCCACAGCCATGGGGAAAATACCGTCGCATCCTGTGTGGTTTTCGACGAGAATGGGCCACTGAAAAGCGATTACCGGCTATATAACATTGAAGGCGTAAAGGCCGGTGACGACTATGCCGCCATGCGCCAGGTGTTGACCCGCCGCTACCGCCGGCTGGTGAGTGGCGACGGCAAGCGGCCAGACCTCGTTTTCATCGACGGTGGTAAAGGCCAGTTGAACATTGCCCGGGAAGTCTTTGAAGAGCTTGGGATTTCCGATATCCCACTGATTGGCGTAGCCAAGGGTGTCACCCGCCGCGCCGGCATGGAGCAGTTGATCGACGCCATGACAGACGCGGTATTCCGGGTACCGGCCGATTCTCCGGCGCTGCACCTGATCCAGCATATCCGGGACGAATCCCACCGGTTTGCTATTACCGGCCACCGGGCGCGCCGGGACAAGAAACGCCGGCAATCCACCCTGGAAGGCATCGAAGGGGTAGGGCCGAAGCGCCGCCGGGAGCTGATCCGCTACTTCGGCGGCATACAGGAATTACGTAAAGCCAGTGTGGATGAGATGGCCAAGGTTCAGGGCATCAGCAAGTCACTGGCAGAATCCATATACGCAGCATTGCACGACGAATAGGAACACCATGAATTTACCGAACCTGCTGACCATGTCCCGCATCGTGATGATCCCGGTGTTTGTGGTGATTTTCTACCTGCCGGTGCAGTGGAGTTACCTGGTCAGCGCCATCATCTTTGCCCTGGCCGGTGTGACCGACTGGCTGGACGGCTACCTGGCTCGCAAACTGAACCAGAGTACGCCTTTCGGTGCGTTTCTGGACCCGGTGGCGGACAAACTGATGGTGGCCGTGGCGCTGGCGGTGCTGATTGAAGAATACTCAGCGGTGCTGCTGACAATTCCGGCCACGGTGATTATTGGCCGGGAAATTGTGATTTCCGCCTTGCGGGAATGGATGGCAGAGGTGGGTAGCCGCGCCAGTGTGGCGGTGTCGTACATCGGCAAGGTCAAGACCACCGCCCAGATGGCGGCCATTGTCGGTTTGCTGGCGTTTCCTCCCGGTCAAATGCTGTCGTACGTTGCGATCGGCCTGCTTTACATCGCAGCCGGGCTCACACTCTGGTCTATGTTCCTGTACCTGAAAGCGGCCTGGCCGGATTTGTTCCCTTCAAAATAACAGGCTCAGGCGTCTGCCAGGCAATCCCGGCTCCATCGGGTTATGTCTGTCGAGAGCGCGGATGCTGCGACAGAGAAGGCAGACATCAGGTCGTCCAGCGTTGCGCTGGCAGCCAGTGCCTCCTCGCGCTGATCCAATACGCACAGGCTTTTCCGGGAGCGGTTTTCCATCAGTTCTGTGTGCAGGTGTATGACCACTGTGGTGCCGTCTGCGCGGGTCTCGGCGTGAAAGCCGGTCAGTTCGGTGACCAGTGTTAACCCTGCCGTAGCCGGACTGGTGTCAGTCATCACGCTGGTAAAGCTGCCACTCTGGCGGAATTCCTGAATCAGGTAATCCCTCAAAACCACGGGAATGCTGTCGCGCCAGCGGGCGCCGGCCAGTGCCTGGAACTCGTAGGGTGTGGGCTTTACCAGAACCCGGGTACTGTCCAGCGGATCGGATGCCAGCGGAGTGTCCACCCGGAGCGCAGCAGACCGGGGCGTATCGAACACTTCCCGTTCAGCAGGGGGTGCCAGTTCCATCAGGCGCGGTGCTTCAGGAATCGGGAACACGGTGCAGGCAGACAGGGCAAGGGCCCCGGCCAGCGCGAAAATGCCTCTGCTTGGCTTAGTCATTGCTGTACTCCTGGATTCTGCCGCCGCCCCAGATGGTGCCTCTCGGGTCTTGCTCAAGCCTGCGGGTAAACGAGTTCAGGTTGCGGAGGGTGCTGCGCAGCTCCCGTAAGGCCGGTGTCAGTTCGCCCAGGCCCTGAAGCCCGGAGTCCAGTGCGCCTTCGTTATTACCGGTCACACGATTCAGCCGGTCCAGGGTGGGCTGCAGGGTCGAGATGGCCTTATCCATAGACTCCAGTACCGGCGTAATCTGCTCGCCCAGTACCATGCGCGCATGGTCAGAGGTGGCGGATACCTTGACGGCAGCTTCTTCTGCCCGTATCGCTGCCGCATCGAACTGCTCCATCAGGGCCATCATGTCATCCCGGCTTGCCAGCAGCGACTCGGTTGCTAACCGGGTGTTGTGCAGAATGGTGGCTACGTTGCCCAGGTTTTCCTCGTTCAATAGCTGGTTCATGCTGGTCAGCAGGCGTTCGGCCTTCGACAACATGGCTTCGCCGTTATTGAGCAGGTTGGAAAACGCAGAGGGCTCGGCACTGATCAGCGGTGGATTCTCCCGGCCGCCTTCAAGCACCGGACTGTCCGGGCTGCCGCCGGTAAACTGCACGCTCATGCTGCCGGTGATATTGGCCAGCACCAGTTCGGCACGGGTGTTTTCACGCACGGGAATATCACTTCGAACCCGTACCAGCACACGAACATGGGCCGGGTTGTCGGGTGCCAGAGTCAATTCCAGCACGTCACCCACCGGCACACCGCTGTAAAGCACCGCATTACCCTTGGACAGGCCCCCTACCGGGTGGTCGAAACCGATCTGGTAATAACTCCACTCCTGGTCTGCCGAGGACTTGCCCAGCCACAGGGCGAACAGCAAGGCGGCGGTAACGGCCAGCAGCGTAAATAATCCGATAATAACGTGATGGGCTTTTGGCTCCATTAACCGGGCTCCTGTTCGGTCAGCCTGTTGTGTGCATCAATCGCGGCCCGCCCGCGGGGGCCGTGGAAGTAGTCCTGAATCCAGCTGTCATCCGTACGGGACACGTTATCCAGGGTATCTGCCACCAGCACCTTGCGCTGGGACAACACCGCCACCCGGTCGCAGGTGGTGTACAGGGTATCCAGGTCGTGGGTAACCAGGAATACCGTTAACCCCAGGGCATTGCGCAGGGTGACAATCAGTTCGTCAAACGCGGCAGCGCCGATCGGGTCCAGCCCCGCTGTGGGCTCGTCCAGAAACAATATTTCAGGGTCCAGGGCCAGCGCCCGGGCCAGCGCTGCACGTTTCACCATGCCGCCGGATAACTCCGCCGGGTATTTGCGGGCCGCCTCGGGCTGCAAGCCGGTCAGGGCCAGCTTCATGCGGGCCAGTTCTTCCGCTTCGGCCCGCTTCAGCCCCGCGTGCTCGATCAGGGGCAGGGCAATATTCTGTTCCAGATTCAGGGAGGTAAATAGAGCTCCGCCCTGAAACAGCACACCAAACCGCTGCTCATAAAGCGAACGTTCCGGTGCTGACAGCTCTGTTAGATCCTGCCCGAATACCGTGATGTGGCCCGCCGTAGGCGTGTTCAACCCGACAATGCTGCGAAGCAGCACGGATTTTCCTGTGCCGGATCCACCAACCACGCCGAGGATTTCACCGGGGTAGAGGTCCAGGTCCAGGTCTTCATGCACAGAATGGCTGCCAAATCGATTGTTCAGGCCCCGAACCTGAATGATCGGCGTTTGGTGCGTGTGGTTATCCCGCGTGCCCATGGCCATGCCTTACCAACCCATTTCCATAAAGAATAGCGCGGCTACGGAATCCAGCAGTATGACCATAAAGATAGATTGCACCACGCTGGAGGTGGTGTGCTCACCCACGGACTGTGCGCTGCCCGACACCTTGAAGCCTTCCAGGCAGCCGATCACGGCAATCAGGAAGGCAAACACGGGTGCTTTACCGATGCCCACCAGGAAATGTTTCAGGGCAATATCCCGCTCCACGATGGCCATAAACTGGCTGGGCGGAATATCCAGTGCCAGTGCGCACACCACAGCACCACCAACCATGCCCGCCATCATGCCGACAAAGGTCAGCACCGGCAGGCTCACCATCATGGCCAGTACCCTGGGGACTACAAGCAGCTCCACTGGGTTGAGGCCGAGGGTACGGATGGCATCCAGTTCTTCGTTGACCTTCATGGCCCCGATCTGGGCTGTGAAGGCACTGGCGGTCCGGCCGGCCAGCAAAATGGCCGCTAACAGTACGCCGAATTCCCGCAGGAATGAGAAAGCGACCAGATCTACGGTATAAATGGTCGCGCCAAAGTCCTCCAGCACCGTAGCCCCCAGAAATGCGACGACAGCCCCCACAAGAAACGTGAGCAGGGCAACAATCGGAAGGGCATTCAGGCCGGTGTCGTGCACAGCGGCCACGAACGGCGTAAAGCGCCAGCGCTTTGGCCGTGGGAGTATGTAGAACAGGGTGGACAAGGTCTGGCCAATAAAACCGGACAGCAGCCATAACAGGCGGGTTAGCCGGGTGACCTTCTCTCCGGTGATTGCCAGCATGTTCAGCAGTGGATTAACCGTGGCTGGCGCGGGTGCGGATTCACACATGGATTCCGCTACGGCTTTAAGGAGTGCTTGCTGGGCTTCGGGCAGGGACGGCTGCTCCAGGGCGGTAAGCACCGGTTCCGTACCCAGCATTTTCACCATCAGGGACGCGCCCGCGGTATCCAGCCGGCCAAGGCGGCTGAATTCCGGCTTCAGTGAAGCGTTCTCTGCATTGAATTGCGATACCTGCCGGTTCAGGGCCGGGTAATGGGCAAGGGTCCAGTCTCCGGCAAAGGTCACCGTATTGCCGGACAACTCAAGGGAGCCGGCAGGCTCGCCGGCTTTGGCTGTAGTAAGGCCCGAAGTTATCGCCACAGAATGAAAAAATCCCTGCCAGAAGTCTTAGCAAGCTTAAAGATTCCAGTTGCTGTCTGCCAGTATCTTTCGGTCTTCTTCAAAATGGCTGGCCAGGATCAGGGTAATGCCGCTGGCCTTTTCCTGCAGTAACAGGGCGCGGATGATGGCCCTGGCGTCCGGGTCCAGCCCGGTCATGGGTTCGTCTAGCAGCAGTACCGGTTTGCGCCGCAGTATGGCGCGCAGCAGGGCAACTCGTTGCCGCTGGCCACCGGATAGTTCGCCGGGCAGCCGTGTACCAAGACCGCCGAGCCCGGTTTGTTCAAGACCCTGCTCAATGGCCAATTTCTGTTCGGGGGACAGCTTCATGCCCGGGTGCAGGCTAAGCCCAATATTGGTGAAGACATCCAGGTGTTCGAACAGATTGTGCTCCTGGAATACGCTCGTGACCGGTCGCTCCCAGGCGGGCAGGTTATGGATAGCTTGGTTGTTCCAGAGAATTTCTCCGCTTTTGGGTACCAGAAAACCGGCGACCAGGTTTAGTAAGGTGGATTTACCGGTTCCACTGGCGCCGCGTACCGCGAGGCAATGCCCGGCGGCGACAGAGAAGTGGAAGCGCCACTCCTCCGATTGATCCGGGTACTGGAAACACAGGTTTCTTAGCTCAAGCATGATGAGGCTCCGGAGCGGCGGCGGGGGCAGGCTCTGTGTTTGTGCCCGGGGCCGGCCGGGCAACCCGGGACAGCAGGGCGAAGAGGGTCACCAGTAATACAAGCAACCACAGCCCGGTGCCAGCCGCTTCGCTGATTCGGTAACTGCCCAGCTGCTGGTATAGCAGAACCGGCAAAGTGGGCTGCCCGGGGCCACCGAACAGGGCAATTACACCGAAATCTCCCAGCGACAGGGCAATGCCATAGGCCAGGCCCAGGGCGATTGGCCGGCGCAGCCTTGGCCAGTACAGCCAGCGCCAGCGATACCAGCCCAGGATACCCAGCTGGTCCGCCTGGTTCAGGGTGTTCTTGTCGATGGCATTCAGCGGCCCACGCAGCACCTGCAGCACAAATGGAATGGCCATCAAACCGTTAATCAAAGACACCAGCACCCAGCCTTGGGCACTATTACCGAGCTGTGGGCGCAATAACAGGAACAGGCCGGTACCAAGCACCAGGGGCGGCACAATCAGCGGCAGATACCCCGTGGTGACCGGAATGGCCGCCAGTATCCGGTTTTCGGATTTGTTGGCCGCCGCCAGTGTGAACAGACTGGCGACAACCGCACCCAGCCCGGCAGGAACGGCAATCAACAAACTGCGGCCTGTGGCGGGGAGCAGTTGTCCGTAGATAGATGGCATGGGTGAGGCCGGCCAGAGTGCCGGCAAACCGCGTAACGCGATGGCCAGCAGGGGCAGCGTCAGGAAAGCGGAAAAGATGCCCAGCAGCAACACGCGCCCCAGGCCCTGCCCGGGGCTGTCTTTCAAAGAGACAGGTTCAGCAAACCGACGATCCGGAAGCAGTGAGGACTCCAGGCGGTTCCGGAAAACCAGCCACCACAGGCTGCCGCAAATAACCAGCTGAATGGTGGCCAGGATGGCGGCCTGGCCGAAATCGAATTCGAACCGCAACGCCTGGTAAATGGCCACTTCAAGGGTTGTGGCGCGAGGCCCGCCACCCAGGGTCATGATGATGGCGAAGCTGGTAAAACACAGGGTAAAGACCAATGCTGACACCCCGGGCACTACTGGCCGCAATGCGGGCCATCGAACCGTACGCCAGAGCCACCAGCTACTCAACCCGAGCTGGGAAGCAACCCGCAACCTCGGTGCCGGAACTGATTCCAGTGCTTGCAGAAGAATTCGTGCGGCCAGCGGTGCATTAAAAAACACATGAGCCAGTAAGATTCCATTCAGGCCGTAAAGGCTCCAGCTGTGATCAGGCAGCCACTCGTTCAGAAGACTGGTCAGCCAGCCCTGACGACCGTACACCCCGATGATGCCTGACACCGCCACTATGGTGGGAAGCACCAGGCTCAGCTCCATCAACCGAAGCAGTAAGCTACGGCCGGGAAAATGGCTGAGCCGGGCCAGTGTCATGGCCACCGGCAGCGCAATGAGCAGGCTTAGAAAGACCGATAACACCGCCTGCCAAACCGTAAACCAGACAACGCCTCTCAAATAGCGGCTTTGCCACAGCTCTTCGAATTCCAGCGTGCCAGCGGTGTGAAGCAGTGCCCCCAGCCCCAACAGCACCAGCCCGATCAAGGCCAGCGCAATGATCAGGCCCGGAGCCAGTTGCCACGCAGGGGCGCTGAATGGAGCAGGGCGCAGGGGTTGTGGTTGGTTGGCGGCCATTGGATTCAGCGGGTCATGGCGTCCAGCCAGGCATTCACCAGTGAGCGGCGTTCACGGGCGACCTCTGCCGGTTCCAGATAGAGGGCTTTGGACGGGTGGATCAGCCGGTCAAATACCTCCGGCAATTCGTCACCAAGGTCGATAGCCGGATACATCACATTCTTCAACGGAATATGGCGCTGGAAGGCCGGCGACAACATGAACTCCATGAATTCCCGGCCGAGGGCCTGACTCCTGGAGCTATTCACCAGTGCGGCAACCTCGACCTGAAGGTAATGGCCTTCTTCAAAACGGGCCGCCTGGTAACGGTCTGTGTTATCGACCGCCATGTGATAGGCCGGGGACGTACTGTAAGAAAGGATCATCGGGGCTTCGCCGTTCATGAACAGTGAAAAATACCCGTCACTCCAGCTCTGGGTCGTCGCCAGTACCTTGCCACTGAGTTGCTGCCATTTAGCGTGGGCGTCATCGCCATAAACCGCGTGCATCCAGAGCAGCAGGCCGAGGCCGGGGGTGCTGGTGCGGGGATCCTGGATGATGATTTTCAGGTCATCCGGTGCATTGACCAGCTCTTCCAGGCTTTCAGGAGGTTCCGGCAGCAGCTCGGTGTCGTATACAAAGGCGAAGTAGCCCCAGTCGTAGGGCAGGAAGGTGTCGTCCTGCCAGTCGACAGGCAGCGCCAGGTTGTTCAGTGTCAGCGTGTGCGGAGCCAGTAATCCGGTTTGCCGGGCGGCTTCCATGGTGGCGGTATCCAGCCCCAACACCACATCGGCACTGGTTGAACTGCCCTCCAGGCGCAGTCGCTGAAGTATATCGCCGCCGCTTTCCAGCACTGTATAGTTCAGTTCGCATTCACACTGCTCTTCAAATGCCTGCTTGACCGCGGGCCCGGGGCCCCATTCCGCCGCAAACGACGGGTGAGTATAAACGTTCAAAACCTGCGCAGGTTCGGCAGTAGCGAAAGCCGGGAGCAGGGCAGCGAAGAGTAGAGGCAAGCGGAAACGCATAGTGATTACACCTTGGCTATGGAGGGGGCCATGCCGCGGTAACCACTGGAAAAGTGGCGGCTCAATCCCTACGCCGGTATTAGCCGGGTCAGGTTCCGCGGGTATGGTCTCAGCCCTGTCGGGCACCCCGTTGAGTCTTGGCGATTCTAACACGCCTGCGTGGCAGCCTGTAATTTGTAACTTTGATTACGGTCTGTTTAAAAACTGTACAAAGGTGTCGGGGTTCTCATTATTTGCTGTTAGAATAGTGCAAATTTCAATCGGATAGACCGTATTCTTCATCTATAGAGGTAAGGTGCATGCCCAAGCATCGCAATCTGCTCAAATTTTGTACAGCAATGTCCGGCCTTCTTTTTTCAGTGCTTTTCGCCACCAGCACCCAGGCCCAGTCCCTGAATAACCAGCTTTTTGATCGCCTTTCCAGTGCAGCCCCTAAACTGAACCCATCGGTTCTCGAGGCGGCTTTCAAGGCAACCCAGTGCGCCATCAGCAATGGAACAGCGATGCCGGAGAGGCTTGCTGTTATTGATTTTTCCCTGCCATCCAGCGAAGAACGCCTCTGGCTGTTTGACCTGGCCGATGGCAGCCTGGTTCTGAGGGAGCTGGTTGCCCACGGTAAAAACTCCGGTGACCGCGAAGCGAGTGCTTTCTCCAACATTGAGGGCAGCCACCAGTCCAGCATCGGACTGTTCAAGGCAGCGGAATCCTACAGAGGTGCCCACGGCTACTCCCTGCGGCTGGACGGACTGGAGCCGGGCTTCAATGACCTGGCCCGCCAGCGCGCTATTGTCATTCACGGGGCAGACTACGTAGAGAAGAGCTGGGTGAACAAATACGGTCGCATTGGCCGCAGCCACGGCTGCCCGGCGGTAGACCGCGATGTGATCGCAAAGGTAGTAGACAACCTGAAAGGCGGCCAGTTGGTTTTCAAATACTACCCGGATGAAGAATGGCTGCAGGCTTCCAGCTACCTGAACTGCGACAGCGGCAACCAGCTTGCCGGTTCCCTTCAGGCGAACGCGGATGACGCCAGCCGGTCCTGACCGGTTTGGCTAAATTTTGTGCACATTAGCAATAAAAACAGAAACTTGAAAAAAAGGTGTTGACGCGCGAAGCGTAATCCGTAGAATACGCAGCCGTTGAGGAGGCAACGCCTCTGAACGAAGAGCGGGAATAGCTCAGTTGGTAGAGCACAACCTTGCCAAGGTTGGGGTCGCGAGTTCGAATCTCGTTTCCCGCTCCATTTTCCAAGTCTCTCACGCCCCCTGAGAGCAAAAGCCAGATTCCAGGCTTACCCGGCGCGGTGGCAGAGTGGTTATGCAGCGGACTGCAACTCCGTGTACGCCGGTTCGATTCCGACCCGCGCCTCCATTTTTTCCCTTACGAAAATCATCGGTTTATCCGAGCTTTATTGGCTGACTGCCTTTCTTCGCTCTGGTACGTCTGACTGCGTTAGCATGCGGCCAAGTACATACCCTGCTGCCACGCCAACCAGTGCTGAAACCGGCCCGATAAAGCCGCCTACCAGTCCACCAACAAACATCAGTACCACGCTTTTCATACAGACTCCTCCTGCCTTCCTGGCAACTGCATTGGTCCGAGTATAGGACATTGTGCCTGACTGTGGTTGACCCACCCGTGTAGCCTCGTCAAAATGCTGTATATGTAAACAGTACTAGGTGTAAAGCATGTCCTGCATTCTGCTTGGTAACTACGAATCCGTCTCAAGCCTGGGCATCCTGATATTTCTGGAGATGGGAGGCTGGGAGTGACGTCTGAATCTGCAGCATCCTTTGTAACGGTGAGACGACGGTTTGATTTTCGCAGCATTGAAGTCGGACGCTGGGTGACGTCCCAGGAGCGGGACCGGGCAGCCGGCCGGTTCGATCAGGCGCTGTGTGATTTGATGACGATCCTGCGAGGACCGGAGCCATTGATCTCCCTGAGGAGCACGCTGGGCCTGCAGTATGGCATCGGCGGCCGGCTGGGCGTGGCCGCGCACTACATTCCCGCCACCCGGCAACTGGCGCTGGCCAAGAACGCTGGTGCGGGTAGCCTGGCGCATGAATGGTTTCACGCCTTTGATCACTACATGGGAGGCAAAGCTTACCGGAATGCCGGACCGTGCGGCTTCGCTTCAAGTGCCTGGCTGAACAGCGTAAGCAGTAAACCGCATCCACTGAATGAACGGCTAGGCGCTTGCTTCCAGGCCATCATGCTGACGGAGGACGGCACAGCACCCAGCACTTTGTTCCGGGCCTCCCAGGTGGCTGATCAGCACTTGAAAACGGTTTATTACGCCAAACCGGAGGAGCTGTGCGCTCGCGCCTTTGAAGCCTTCATTGAAGACAGCCAGCCGCGTAACCGATTTCTGGTAAACGGAACCGTTCACTCTGATGAAGCCAAGGCGGGTCTGTATCCGCAGGGCGATCATCGCCAGCGGATCAATGACGCATACCAGCGCTACTTTGCCGCTCTGGGCGCTGCGCTTTACCGGGAACAGGCTAAGGCCGGATAAAAGGGGGCTCCATCCTTGTCTGTAAAAAATCTTAGTATGATCAACATAAGTGTAAATAAAGTGAAATTAGTGTAAACAAAGTTCTGGCGGGCGGAAGAAAGGGAAGGCAGGACTGAATTACGGCACGGTGGAAATAGGCCTGGACCTGAGGGAACAGCTGCGGAGCATTGAGCAGGTCAAGCGCAGAAGCCTGATGATTGCCGCTCTGGAAGTATTGGCAGCAGCTCTGTTCTCAATTGCTGCCGGTTATTACCTGGTCCGGCGACAAACACTAGGGCAGGTTAATAACGGTGAGTATAGCCAGCGGGTGACCGTTCCACAGCCCACGCGAAACCCTAAACAAAAGCGGACATTCCCCGTTCTCTGGATTTAACTGGTACAAGCGTGCACTGATAATTTGAGTGTAAACTTTTCACAGAGCCGGCAGCGTAATGGCGGCTGCGGAACTACAGATAAAACCATGAAAAATCATTGTTATCAGGGCTTGGAATCAGATTTGGACGGGGGAGATGGCGTTGGGGTTTAATAAGAATGCAAACTAATAAGCCGTGATACGGTTGCCGCCAGGAGGTAGATCCAGTTGACTTATTACATTGTCAAAGTCGCAGTGACCGCTATTCTGGTTGTCCTCATATCGGAAGTGTCGAAGCGAAGCTCGTTCATAGGCGCTGTGCTAGCGTCGGTGCCGCTGACGTCAGTCTTGGCAATGCTTTGGCTTTATTTAGATACCAGGGATGCAGAAAAGGTTAGCGAACTTGCAAGTAGTGTGTTTTGGCTGGTTTTGCCATCACTTGCTTTGTTTATTGCGTTACCGGTTCTGTTGGCACAGGGGCTCAATTTCTACCTTAGCCTGACAGCGTCAATCGGCATTACAGCAATCTGCTACTGGGTAATGGTGGGTGTCCTTCGGTACTATGGCGTGGGGCTTTAAATATCGTAGAACAAGGGGCTGTTGTTGGACGCATCTACGCTGGCGCTGGCACGCCGCAAAGTCAGGTAACTGCCAAGAGGTCAATTTCATTGCCTGAATTGAAAACGGTTGGTCTTTTTATCGTCACCGCTTTGGCAGAGATCGTGGGTTGTTATTTGCCTTATCTTTGGCTTCGAGAGGGTAAAACCATCTGGCTCCTGGTGCCAGGTGCGTTGAGCCTCGCAGCATTTGCGTGGTTGCTTTCACTGCACCCCACCGCTGCTGGCAGGGTCTATGCCGCGTATGGTGGTGTGTATATTTTTATGGCAATTGTGTGGCTTTGGGCTGTCGATGGGGTTCGACCAACAGTTTGGGATTTAGTTGGTTCAGCTGTTGCGTTGGTGGGAATGGCGATCATCATGTTTGCGCCTCGCGCCACATAACCAACTGTTGTAGTTCGTTCCGGGCGTCCGGTCCTGCGCCCTGATGCCCATTTCGCTGCGGTACGTGGGCGCCACTATACTAGTGCTAATCGTCCTGTCCGAACGTCCGCTTTGCGACCATTTCTTCGCATCGCTCAGTCTACATACAGCAGATCTGGTCTGCGTTTCCTAACTGCTGCGACCAGTATTCACCCACCGCCGAATCCAATCCAAAGCACCCTCTGAAGGGCTTGAATTACACACTCCGCGAACCTCGCCAACTACCCACGTTTTATTCTGATACTCAAGCGATATGGTCAAGCGCTCCGGGTGGACCATCCGGTAAATGAAGACTTCCCCGAGGGCGACCGGCACGTCATAGCTGCCGACGCAATGGCGCATGGTTGCCCCTTCTTCCAGAAGTTCCAACCAGGAGCCCAACGGCTCTATACCATCGATTGGGGCAAGGGGCGGTTTCGGATAGTCGCCGTGCTCCTCAGAAAGCTCCTTCGCCAGGTCTTGGCGTTTCTCTTCGGAGTTTCGGCTGTTTGCCCGGTTGAAACGTTCAACCAAACGGTCATGTTGGGCCTGAAGGGTTTCTCTGGAATGAATTGCAGCAAGGGCCTGTTCGTTACCGCCGGCCATGGCGAGCGAATCCCGAATCATCCGGCATAGCCAGGACAATTCCACAGCTGAGGTGTGTTCGTCCACCAGATTCAGCAATCCGGGCCACAACGGGTGCCGAACGCGATTTAGCAAACGAAGGTGGTTCACATGGAGGTGAGGGTGGTGCCGCATCAAGGCTAAGTACTCGGGGTTCTGAAGTGCGGCGCGAGTATCTTCCAGCTCCCAGGGTAATAAAGGCGACAAGGCCAGGCGACGGACTAATCGAACGAGGGATCTGCTGCCCGGAAGCCCAACTGCTTTAAGAATATCGGAGCGTTTACCGGCCAGAAACGCGTTAAACCGTTCGAGCGACCAGGACTGTTCACGCGCATGATCCACCGCCAGGATAAACAGTAGAGGAGCGTCCTCGGCCAATTCCCGAGCCGCTGCCGAAGCCGCACAGGCCTGTGCGAGCACAAAGTCCATGGCGGGCATCAACGCAGTGATGGCTGATACTGTTTTCGGCAGGGCATCACACAGGCGCCTTCCTTCATCATCTTCCAGCGTAAACAGCGGTAACCCGGGCGGCTCCAGGAACTGGCCAGAGGCAATCTGACCCTCATCGTTATAGCTGGCCCAACGCAGGGGATGCTCTGAATCCCAACGATTAACCTCAACCCGGATCGGGTAATTGAGTATCTGGCTCAGGTCGTAAACGGTGGTGGTGCTGGTCATACAATTAAGCTCTTCGACGATCTTCAGGCAGGATAATCCAGCGATACGACAGTGTGGGTCGCCTAAGCCGTAAAACTTTGACTACACTGCCTCAGAAAGAACGGCCAAGGATGCAGCTATGCATCGTTGGTTTGCGAGCCGGTAGGCTATGTGGAGTTTATCTCCGCTGATAGCTAGCTGGTGTTAACGAACCCACCAGGAAATAAAAAACACCGGCGCAACCACCAGAATCGGAATCTTTAACCACACCGGGAAGGCTTCCCATTCCTCCCAGCCGACACCGTGGTCATTGAAATAGCTGATGCACAGCATCGACACCACAACCCAGAGCACCACACCCAGCGCAGCTAAAATCAGAATCATCACGCACCTCGCTGGATGTTGAAGACAAACGTCATCGCATTGACTTTGCTGATGGTTAGCACGTGAATGCTGGCGGCATCTTCGTGCATCTCCAGATTGAGCAACTCCAGCACAGAATTCGAATAGCGAAGCTCCTCAAACCATCGGGCGTAGAAATGCTGAACGGCTGCGGAAAGATCATCTGACTGGGTGATGAGCTCGCAGCGCAAGAGGGCATCTGGGCAATCGGGCTGCTCTCGAATGAACGATTTCTCGCTGAACACGGGGTCGTTGTGGATCAGGGCGTTAAAGATGTCGTGCTGGAACCCCAGCACGGTGGAGTCGAAATCGTAGGTTTTTGGGGTAAACCCATGTTCTAGCAGGAGGGAGGCAAAGTTGTGTTTTTTCAGGGCAGGGCTCCTTGTGTCGTTGGCAGAATTGGCCAGCGGCTTTACTTGGCCAGCACAAGAATCTAGCATGACATAGCGTCAGAATGTGTCGCTTAAGCTGTCGACTTCGAGAAAAGACAAGGATCCCGCTATGTCCAACACGGCCGTTCGCTACCTCACCATGCTCCGGATGGTGCCCCGATACCCAAGATTCATCACCACCACCCAACTGACGAGCCGCCTGGAAGAGCAGGGCTTTTCAGTAACCATGCGCTCGATCCAGCGGGATCTGGAAAAGCTGAGTGCGGATTTCCCTTTGTTGGTCGATGAAAACTCCCGGCCTTATCGCTGGTCGTTTGATCGCAATGCCACCATGGACATCATACCGGCGCTGGATCTGCCGGCAGCCCTGACCTTTGAGCTGGCGAAGGCCTACCTCTCACCAATGTTGCCCCCAAGGGCACTGTCCCACTTAAAGCCCCACTTCGATGAAGCCCACCGCACGCTGTTGCGTGAAAAGAACCCCCTGGGCCAGTGGCCAGACCGGGTCAGGGTGATCAATCGGGGATTAGGAGGTGCGCGCCCGCCCGTTGATGCCGATGTTCTGGAAGCGGTCACCGAAGCCTTGCTCCGGGAGTACCAGTGCAAACTCACCTACCAGGCTCGCAGCTGGCCGGAACCGGAAGAGATTGTGGCGCATCCGTTCGGGCTCATCTTTCGGGACCCGAACGTGTACCTGATCGGCACCATCGAAGGCAGGGAAGGGGTTCGTCAGCTGGTGCTGCACAGGGCGACGGCCGGTGAAGTAGTGGAAGAGCTCATCGAGCGCCCGGAAGATTTTGATCTGGATTTGTACATCCACTCCGGCGCTATGGGCATCCTGAAATCCGATGAGCCGGTGTATCTGAAGTTACGCTGCGACAAACCGGTGCTGAACCACCTGATCGAATCCCCGCTGGGATTTGATCAGATCACCACTGAGATTGATGACAAGACCTTCGAAATGGCCGTCACCGTGGGCGACACCCAGGACCTGCGCTGGTGGCTCACCGCTCAAGCAGTGCATTGCGATATTCTGGAGCCGGCATGGTTGCGGGATGAGATTGAAGACACGCTCAAGCAGGGGCTGAAGCGGACCCGTCAGACCAAGGCTCGATAGACCGGAAAATGCCGGTTTTGGTCATGTCCCGCCGCAATGCAAACGCGGCAAGGGCCTCAACCGGGTCCACCGCTTCAAGATTGCCGAAGTGAATCTGGCGCCAGGCTTCTCGCTTGGCATTCACACTGTACAGGTAGCGGTCTTCAATTCGACCGGTAGCGCGGTTGGTCATCTGGGTGAAACCGGAAAGCACCACGGTCTCAACGGACGGCGCACAGGCAAATCCCTCACCGATCAGCCGAAATCCCATGCCGTGCACGTGGGCCATATAGAGCTTTCGGAGCGCCGTATCCGATAGCTCTTTTACGGAAACCCCGATGCCCCGCTGGTACATCCGCAGCTCGGTTTTCGGGAAATCCTCAATCTCCGGCAGATCCACGTCCAGCATCAGCGTTTTACCATTGTCGCTCAACTCAAACGACAAACTGGTTTCCTCGGGCCAGTCGATGTCCATCAAGTGGTCATCCAACACGGACTCCATCGCAGACAAACTGCCTTGCACGGCCCGTTGGTACAGCGTAGCCCGCTGCGTTTCTTTGCGCTGGTGGTGTTCCTGTTCAGATTGCCACTGAACCCGCTGGCGATGGTACTCCGAGAGCTTTCGCTGGTTGCTCTCCATAATGGCCCTTCGGCGAGCGGGGCAAAACCAGGCTTTCCAGTCCGGCTTGCGAGGCACCGGTCGAACAGGTTCAGGAAGATCGAAGGGTTCCGGGAGAAATTTGGGAAACTGATTGGGCGCAGGGGTGCCCAGATGAATCGCACCGATTCTCTCCATCACCTGGTTATGAGTATCCACCTGTTCATTGAGAGTATCTTTCAACGCGTCGAGGGCATAGGCCTTGGCTGCCGCCATGGCTTCGCTGCCAAGATCCTGGCCATCTGTGTCCAGGATGGAAATCTCACCCGTTGCCGTATTGAGCTGAACCTGGGCAATTTGCTCGGCGATGGGCGGCAGAGGCGAGCTTTGCGGATGGTCCCCGTTCGCACTGGCTGAAGGCCTGCCCGGCTGGCGGTTCTTGAGCAGTTTTTCCCGGTAGGACAAACCGGTACCAGGCACTCCCATGTTACCGTAAAGCCCGTTTCGTCCCAGCGTGACATTGGCCCCGCGCATACCGGCAGACACACTCACACCACGCTTACCGAGGTTCAACCGAACGCCCGGGAAAATCTTAACGGTTCTGCGAAAACGAAACGCCATAGCCTCCAGCCTGTGGACCTGTTCGTGCGCATCCTATCATTTATTGGTGTTGTGTTGAGGACGATAAGTTTTGGTTAAAGAGATCAGTTGTTGCCTGGTCATGCCTCCCCCACGGTTTCAACAATCACCGTTTTACCTTTGGCCCGTGCATAATTCAGGGCGGACGCGGTACCCCGGGATTTGCCATCCCAGAAGGCGATCACCAAATCCGCCGTATCGACGATGGTGCGGTTACGAATGGGGCCGGCCCCGCGGCCGTATTGTTTCCAGTCGGGTTTGATCACGGTAATAGGCAGCTTATGTTCCCGGGCCAGTTGCTCCGCCAGTGCATCCGCGCCTTTTGCGCCGCCAGAGATGATGTGCGCGGGCAACCAGGGTTGGAGCACACGCTCCAGGCGGTCGTAGTCAGTAAAGTGGCGATAACCAATAACGGCGATTTTGCGCATAGCGAGCTCCACAGGCTTGTAGTCAGGACTGAGAGCTTAACGCCCGTAAGCGACATAAACTGACGCAAACGAAGTATAAGATGGTGGTAAATGGATCAGGAGACCACCTCTATGCTGCTGTGGAAAGAGCTCATCAACGAAGCACAGGACCCGGGGCCAGACTTGTCAGCCTCGAAGGATGACCTGAAGCTGCTCCAGATCTACCTGTGCCGGCTGTATCTCACTCCCGGGTATGAGAACACACTTAGCTTTTTCGGCGCCGACGACGCTCTGGCATTTCTGGGCATCAAGGTGCCGGAAGGCGGTGGTTCCGTGTCGGGTACCGGTGTATACCTCAAGGCGATTCGTGACCGCGAAAAAGCCCTGACGGCATCCTTGAAAGGCAAGCCGAATCTGTCTTTCGAGCCGTTGCTGTCGAGCCTCACCAAACTGCTGAAACCCAACCTGGTGGAGATCAAAGTTCTGATCTTCACACTGTTGCTGCACAAGCATCCACAAGCCAAGCAGGTTCTGCGGGAGCTGGAAATCACCGAGCTCAACAACTCGGTAAACGCTTTGGCCAAAGCCATGCGGGAATCCTCACGTATGCTCGCTCGCGCTTTGGACGAAGACGCGATGCTGTGCCAGATTCGACTGCTCGAAGCGCCTAATCGCAACAGTGACATATGGGACCTGGTTGAGGGTGGCCCCTTGCTGGGCCAGCTGGTCATCGCTTCGTCCGAAGAAAACGACGAAGAGGATGAGCACGACCTGGAACAAATGCTGTTTCGTCAAATCTGCCCACCGGGCCCTGCTGCACGGCACAAAATTGGTGATTTCAACGGTGTGTCAGAACTGCAGTTGATGTTGGACTATCTTCAGAATGCGTTGCGCAGCAAAGCCCGAGGCAAAAATATTCTGCTGCATGGCAAGCCCGGTACCGGTAAAACCCAGCTGGCTCGGGCGATGGCCGAAAAGCTCTCAGCCCCTCTGTATGAAGTGCCGACCAAAAGCGACAACACCGGATCAATGACAGGCCGGATACGCCTCGATGCGGCCAAACTGGCCCAGATGTTTCTGGAAGACCGGCTTGGCGCCATCCTCCTGTTTGATGAAATGGAAGATGCCTTCCGTAAATCGGATCAGCTGGCCAAGGGCTGGTTCAACCAATTACTGGAGGAAAACCAGGCACCGGTTATCTGGATCAGCAACAACATTTCAGAAATGGATCCGGCTTTTTTACGTCGTTTCGATTTTATTGTCGAAGTGAAAGGCAGTGGAACTGACCAGCAAACCGAACGTATGGAAAGAGAACTCCTGATGCTGCCGGTTTCACCGGACTGGGCATCGAGTGCTGCCAAGCAGCCCTGGATGACACCGGCTCTGGCCAAAAATCTGTCAGAGGTGGCGCAGTATCTGCCAGTAAAACAGGTCACCCGAAACCAGAACAGGCTGGAATCACTGATCGAACAGCGCCTGGCGGCGATGGGCGAGAATCGCCCGGTGAAGATTCTGAAAAAGCCTCGTAAAGCCGATTTCCCGGAATTCAGGATCGAGTGGATCAACACCCGCCCAACCTTACGGAACGCAGAGCGACTGGCCCGTGATGAAGGCACCGCGCGCATTTGCTTGTACGGCCCACCGGGCGCAGGGAAGACCGCCTATGCCCAGGAACTGGCCCGGCGCCTGAAAAAGCCGTTCATGCTGCAATCGGGCAGTGACTTATTGGGGATGTTCGTCGGGCAAACAGAGAAGAACATCGCCGCTATGTTCGACAAAGCAGAAAAAACCGGTGCAGTTCTATTGCTGGATGAAGCCGACACCTTCCTCTACACCCGCAGCATGGCCCAGCGTAGCTGGGAAGTGAGCGCGGTGAACGAGTTCATGATTCGGCTTGAGCGGTTTGAAGGTGTCTTCCTGGCCACCACCAACCGCTTCGACAGCTTCGACAAAGCCATCCTGCGCCGATTCCAGCTGAAAGTAGAGTTCAGCTGCCTGACAGCGGAGCAGGTAAAAGCTATTGTCAGTACATGTGTGGTTGATCAGGATAAGGCTCGTGCGTTAACCCCCGAGCAGCTTAGTCACCTGGACCATCTCACCCCGGGTCTGATCCGGGCCGCGGTGCAGAACCTCCGGCTGCGGGGATTCAAAGCACGCACTGTGAGGCTGCTGGAGGCGCTGAAAGAAGAGCAGCGCCAGCAGACGGAGGGCGTTGTCAGCCAACCAATCGGATTTGTTCAATCGTAAAAATGCAGGAGTGCATAATGAGCAAAAAACCAAAAACCGGCTTCACGCAAGATTTGTGGGTAGTGGAGTATCTTGACCGGATGAATCGTTCGGACAGTTTCGAAGGGCAAGCGATGCCTCGAGAGGAAGCCGAGGCAAAATACGCGGCGTTGACGGACAACGGTACCCGCAAGACCGCCCAGGACAAAAAAAGCATGGGCTACTACCAGCTCAGACAAAAAGCCTGACGTTCAGTCAGGCTGAAGGCCCCTGAGCTGCAAGGGCTCAGGGGAAGGGAGGAGATTATCCTAAGCGGCGCAACGCTTCTTCCCGTGCAACATCCCAGCTGGAATCGTCGGTAGGCAATCCGTTAGCTCCCAGCGGTGGCACCCCGCGCTCTTTCCGACGGGCGTTTACCTTCTCGGTGTAATCCAAACTCATGGGATTAATACCATGGCGACGGTCATTGGCGTCTGCGATGGAATCCATCATGGCATCGTATTCTTCCGGGAAGAGTTCGTAGTGTACATCGTGGACAAGCTTGTTGAGCTCATCCAGCTTTCGGCACTCCTCCTCGGATAAACCTTCCCGTTCTGCGGTGCGCTTCTTGAGCAGTTCTTTTTCGGCACGATTCATCGTTTTCTCCCTGTTCAGTTCAACTGCGATCAGTCTAGGCTAGTTGGGCGACACATATTGTCGCAGACGTTCCTTAGAATGAACTTATCTACAAAGGAGGGATGAATGAGCACCCACTACACCGCTGAAAGCATCTCCCGTGCATTGTTCCACACAGATCCTATGCGCACGTGCTGCACAGAGAATGACTGCTTCGATGAGTACGACGCAGTGGCCCGGAGTGTCAGTGAGCATCTACAGAATGGTGAAGCCCTGGAACATGCTTTTGCCTGTGCGCTCGGAGCCTGGTTTTATGATGATGAGGATCTTCCAGTGCAACCCGCTGTGATCAGGCCCGTCATTGAATGGCTTGAGAAAGAGGGACGACACCATGAGTGAACTTAGAACCGACCTGAAAGCCGGATTGAAGGGAAAGTCCCATACCGCCATTCTGAAAGCCATGGGCTACCGAAACCCGACTCCTGCGAACATCAAACGCTTGGAGAACGTGCTGGCCAGTAAACATCTTGGCCTCGAGGGAGGAGGATTTGACCTGAAATACAGTTCGGCAGAGTTTCTGCTGGCACTGAGTAAAGTGGCAGGTCTTGAGGGGCAGGAGGCTCGCCATCGGATCAGCCACCTTGAGCACCCCCTCTCTGAAGAGTGGCATGCATTCAAGCCATATCTCTGGGTAGATACCAACTTCAAACGCACCACCCAGCCGATCTTCGCTTTGGCCGCGTGTGAATCATTCCGCCACCTATTCTTTCCGAAGGGTTTCTGGCGTCTACCACTGGAGCAACAATTGGCCAAAGCGGGTGAAAAGATTCGTGAACACATGCGCGAGACCACCGGCACTCTCGGTATCTGGGGCAAGATTGAAGCTTACTGGTTTATCCCGGCGCCAGGCCACGCCTATGTCCTGTCGACTGAAGGTGACGCGATTGGCGAAAAACACTTTGCGACATGTAAACAATAGTTACGTTTGTTGGAATTCGCTCCAACTTCACGCAGTATTGCTTATACTCGGAATGCAACGCAGCCTAACTTTTCTGAACTTGGCGGACCGACTGCGCAGAGAGATATACCAAACAAGGACGAAAGATGTACGACCTGATCGGCGATATTCACGGCCACGCCACTGAACTCAAAGCCCTCCTCACCAAGATGGATTACCGCGAAATCGACGGCGTGTGGCAGCACCCCGAGCGAAAGGTCATTTTCCTGGGTGACTTTGTAGACCGCGGCCCGGAACAGGTAGAGACCGTCACCATTGCCCAAAACATGGTCGAAAAGGGCCACGCCCTGGCGGTCATGGGCAACCACGAATTCAACGCAGTAGCCTGGGCTACGGAAGATCCGCAAAGCCCTGGTGAACATCTTCGCCCCCATATTGATAAGAACCTGAAGCAGCACAGAGCCTTTCTGGAGCAAGTAGGTGAGGGGAGCGAGCTGCACCACAGCATGATCAAGTGGTTCAAAACCTTGCCGGTGTACCTGGACTTGCCGGAATTTCGAGTAGTACATGCCTGCTGGCACCCGGAGCATCTTGCGGCCATAGCCAAGTACACCGATAAAGAAAACCGGTTACTTCCGACCGCTTGGGAGGCAGCAAGTCGAAAGGGGTCAGAGGCCTATGAAGCGATTGAAACCCTTCTCAAAGGGTTGGAGATTCCGCTTCCTGGCGACCATCACTTCTTCGACAAAGATAAGAATAAGCGAACCAACATCCGCACTGAATGGTGGCGCGAGGGTGAGCTGACCTATCGTGATCTGGCCATGGTTCCAGAAGAAGTGATCAATAAAATTCCCCATGAGCCGGTGGCCTCTGATGTCCTGCCAGGATACGACGGAGAGAAGCCGGTATTTGTAGGGCATTACTGGATGAAAGGGGAGCCGGCTCCACTGAATGAGCGCATTGCTTGCCTGGACTATAGCGTTGCCGGTGGACCCGGCGGAAAATTGTGCGCTTATCGTTTCGATGGAGCACAAAGGTTGAAAGCAAAGTGTTTTACCTGGGTCCAGGAACAGTAAGGCGCAGATTATAAAAATTTTTTGCTGATTTAGTTGGTGAAAGCAGTAGCTATGGTCAATGAAATCGTCCAAAGCAAATGAAGAAGAAATGCCGTAAAAAGGACTTTCAAATGGATATGGGCATGAGAAGTAAGTCAAAAGCCTGGGTGAATGAGTTTTTGTTCATTAGAGGTATGATTTCGGGGCCAGATGGAAGTCCGTTATACCTATACCACGTGACTGATGAAGAATTTGCCTATCTTCCGACTTTATTGAGACAGACTTTGCCCGATATCGAGAGTCCCGTGCATTCGGTATATTGGTCGGCTGCTTTCTGTCTTTTCGTTGCTGAAAAATATCGCAGAGAATACGACGGCACCAACCTCGGCTGGTCTTGGGAGGGATTCGAGAAACCGCTTTCAATCAAGCTTCCAAGTTTGCGTCATTCAGAAATTGTCAGAAAAGGGCTGGAGTTTTGGCGACGTCCAATTCGCCTGAGAACCAATGGTCATGATTATCTTGGCTCTCTGTTTGATGAAGGTGGATTACCCTGGCGCCTGATTCAGAGTGACACGCACGGCTTCGGTCGGGCTGTTCGTGGGACGATTTCTAACTATTATCGAGTCCAGCAGTTAGGCGGCGACATAGCTTCGACTGTGTCGAATTACGCCCAGTATTTTCCGCAGACATTTAGGACCCATGAAAAATATCTATTGATCGCATCCATTGTTGAGTGGCTGATGGGAATTGCAGAAGCCCATCCCATTGCATCAATTGAAGATCCGGCCGATTACCTTGACGAGCATGCACCTGACTGGCGAAAGCTTTCTCCGCTCCCTGTGAGCGAGGGTAATGCGCGCAATCTCATCAATGAATGGCTTAAAGATGCTGGTAAGAGTCGATCTGAGAAAAAGCGGATTGAAGCAGACGAGAAAAACTTTTCCTGTGATCACTGGTTAAAAGGCACCTATGAAAATTGGGCGCTCGAAACGGAGGTATTTCTGCCTTCAGAACTTTCGATTTCGCTTGAAGGTGCCCCCATTCAGAGCACTAGGGTAGAGGTCGCTTTCTACGAAGGCGATGAACTGCTAAGGCGATCAGGAATTGTTCATGGCAAAGTGAATGACGATCGTTCGCAGATTACGTTAAAGATTAACAACCGAGCAATTCGAGTTGGCCGGGTGAATCCGGAGCTCCCTTTGACCGTTCAGCTTCTATCGAACGGACAGCGAATCGATGCCTTCTATTTCGAGGGAAGCGAAGTCGATTTTGCATCATTGCCACTAATTTTCATTGAGGACGGAGGGCAGTTAAAACTAGCCTCAACAGCGTCTACAACCCTGGCGGCTTCATATGCGTTGGTGAGAGTGCCCCCGGCGTTGAGCTCTGAGGATTTATCCAAGAGTGAGCTGTTAGGAAGTGATCAATTGGGAGCAGAATGGATCCGCGTATCGGAAGACATCACCTTCGTAGGTGCGGATTCGCGAGTGGTTGTGCGGTTTGACCCAAATGCAGTAATCACAAAGCCAACTCTGGCCGGAACGGTGTCGTTGTACGACACACTTCCCAATCTTGTCTATAGGGGGTGGCCAAACCTCAGGGCTACTGGAAATGAGGATAATCAGGACATCAGTCTGTTCGCAAACGGTAAATCCCTGGAATTCGATTATCAAAAAAATGAAGTTGGCAGTTTCGGTCTGAGCGCCGTTGCGAGGGGAGGAGAAACCGTTCTTCGCCGAAAGATTGGTGTTATACCCAAAGATCTGCGAGTAATTTCGGTCCCCGCTTCCACTCACAGCTCCGCCAAAATAATTCTGAGGAGTGGGAGGAAGCTTGCGGTTCGTATACTTGATGATGCTATACGGGCCGAAACTCAATTAATAGACGATGGTTGTGAGATAACCCTGGAGCCGATTGCACGAGGGCAAGTTCCGCAAAAGGTTAGCGTTGCGCTCTCTGATGGCCTTAATCCTGGTGATCCAGTGATTTTGAGATTACCTTATCCAAGGACTGGGGCTCAGCTTTATGACTGTAGTTGCCCCCGCTAAACCGGACACCACCTCATTCGTTTGATGCCAGTTCCGCCCGGTACTCCCAGGGCGATTTCATTTTTAGCCCCTTGTGCGGGTGGCTGCGGTTATAGTCCTCGATCCATTC
>NZ_JAJSPB010000059.1:0-7035 GCF_021282325.1 Marinobacter sp. G11 | reverse complement strand
GGCACAAAACACGGAATCGGTTGACCCATCGTGACCGCTCAGAGTACAAAACTGACTCCAGCGTGATGGCCGTGTGCAAACCGGTCACGATCCCCGGAATGACCGGTCACGTTCGCCGGAATACGCACAGTGCGAAGCAAACTGAGTTTCACAAAATTGCCAGAGCTAAAGGCTGGCGCCTGGTAGACATTGGGGAACGCTGGGGTGTTGGTGAGCGGCAAATGAGCCGGATTGCGAACCGACCAACTCGCAAAGACCTCGACGCGATCAACGGCCTCCCCTACAAACAAACATGATTGGAAAACGACCATATATGCCAAAGCCAGGAATGCCAAGCATGAAACGCTTTCAAATTATGGTGTTAATCGGAGCAATTATCGCGTCGGCAGGAACGCTCCCCTACGCATGGAACACGATTGCCGAGACGGCAGGCCAAAGCGGCTTTATCTTCAGTGGCAAGGCAATCGAAGTCGGGAAACTGGTGATGCTGCCGGGGGCCGCCTTGTTGTTTTATGGATTCGTTCGATGGGCGCTAATTCAGTTCGAAGAACTGCACCATTACACTAAAAAACAGGATTGGAAACCGTATGACTGATGGAATGAAGACTGCCCTTACGCTCGCCCTTCTTGCCGCCTTGTTCATGTTGGGGGCAGCGATGACCAGCATCACTGGCGTTGTCGAGTGGAGACTGCTTGGTGTACTGCCTTTTATCTGCATGGGCGCTAGCGCGATGGTATTCAGGTGGCCCTCGTACATGTACCGCTATTTCAGCAAGGTTTCTGAACGCGATTCGGAGCGGGGCGTTGTGTCGATTCACACCATGGGTGTCGTCGGCCTCGTGGTAGCGCCAGTGGCAGTTTACCTGTTGTTTTTCGGATGATTACAAACATTGGAAACCGGCCATGTACGTGAATGACGCGGAATGTGAGGCGGCGGGGCTCGACACCAAAGAGGTCGAACGCATTGCCAAAGGGCTTTCGAGGTACGCCAAACAAGCCGAGGCGCTGGGAATCCAAGTTTTTGGTGGAACCGGCTCTGGAAGCCTGCGCTTTAATGATGGCGGATCTGGAAAACTGATTGTTGCCCATCTTGCTGGTGATTTCGACGGTGGCGACGGTGGTTCGGGGCCTTCCGTTGATGGCCTTGAGCGTGGCGAAACATGATTGGAAACCGGTACAAAGTTACCAACTTTATTAGTACGGGTTGCAGGCTTTCCGGCGTTTGAACAGCGAATTTTTGCCAAAAGTTACCTATTCTATTTTCCAGGGTCGTGTTCGCAAATCCATTTTATGCGGCCTTCGGCGCTGATTGAGTTATGGTGATTTCTGGTGTACAGGGAGATAAGAGGATGGCGTATCCTGTTGATTGATCACAACCAAGATCTCAATCAACAGAAGGTGATACGCCATGACCGAGTCTACCCTGAAAGCTCTTTCACAACCAGAAGAACAAGTGACCGATCCGCTGACTGAGTTGCTGCGCAACGGTGCTCGCGAACTGATCGCTCAGGCCGTGGAAGCTGAACTTCAGGTTTTACTGGAGCAGCATGCTGAACATCGACTGCCGGATGGCCGCAAGGCTGTGGTACGCAATGGCTATTTGCCTGAACGTACTGTCCAGACCGGTATTGGCGATGTCGAGATCAAGGTACCCAAGGTTAGGGATCGCAGCGGCTCCGGTGTCCGCTTCAACAGCTCCTTGTTGCCGCCATACCTAAAGCGGGCTCGAAGTGTCGAGGAGCTGCTCCCCTGGCTATATCTGAAGGGGGTGAGTACAGGCGATTACCAGGATGCACTGGCTGCATTGCTGGGCGATCAGGCCAAGGGGCTTTCCGCCAACACCATCAGTCGATTGAAACAGCACTGGATTGATGAGCACCGCGGCTGGTGTCAGCGTGATCTGAGCCAGAAGCGCTACGTGTACTGGTGGGCTGACGGCGTATACAGCAACGTGCGCATGGATGACCGCCTCTGCCTGCTGGTGATCATCGGCGTGACGGAGCATGGGCGCAAGGAGCTGGTTGCGGTTGAGGACGGCTACCGAGAGTCGGAGGCCAGCTGGTCAGAACTGCTGTCGGGACTGCGGGCCCGGGGCCTGACGACCAGCCCGAAGCTGGCGATCGGTGACGGTGCCCTGGGCTTCTGGAAAGCACTGGCCAAGTGCTATCCGGACACCCGCCATCAGCGCTGCTGGGTGCACAAGACGGCGAACATCCTGTCCGCGCTGCCAAAGTCGGTGCAACCGAAAGTCAAGGCGGCGCTGCATGAGATCTGGATGGCCGAGACGCGGGCTGACGCACACAAGGCCTTTGACCGGACTCTGGTTCGCTTCGAGTCGAAGTATCCCGGCGCCATGGAACGGCTGCGCAAGGATCGTGAGGCGCTGCTGGCGTTCTACGACTTCCCGGCAGAACACTGGGTCCATATCCGGACGACCAATCCGATCGAATCGACGTTTTCGACGGTGCGCCTGAGAAGCAAGAGAGCGCGGAACTGCGGCTCCCGAGAGACCACGCTGGCGATGGTCTACAAGCTACTGGAAACCGCGCAGAAGCGCTGGAAACGGATCAAGGGATTTGATCTGCTGGCCCTCGTGGTCAACAACGTGAAATTCAAGGATGGGGAACAAGTACAGGATCAGTCAGACAGGAACGCCGCCTGAGCCCGTACACCAGATTTGACAATAACTCCCCAGACCACCGTTCAGCGTTGACATCACCGGGATACCGAACCCGCCAAGCTATCATTCAGGTCGTGCAGCCGAACGCCCAGTCTTGTTGATCAGCGCGTAAAAATGACTAGGTGGAGGTGCGGATGAGTTATGGTGATTTCTGGTGTACGGGGAGATAGAAGGATGGCGTATCCTGTTGATTGATTCCGGCAAGAATCACAACCCACAGAGAATGATACGCCATGACCCAGTCTACCCTGAGAGCGCTTTCACAACCAGAAGAACAGGTAACAGATCCGCTGACCGAGTTGTTACGCAGCGGTGCCCGCGAGTTGATCGCACAAGCCGTTGAGGCCGAGCTCCAAGTGCTACTGGAGCAGCATGCTGAGCATCGGCTGCCGGATGGTCGCAAGGCCGTGGTGCGCAATGGCTATTTGCCCGAGCGTACCGTCCAGACCGGCATCGGCAATGTCGACATCAAGGTGCCGAAAGTACGGGATCGGAGTGGTTCCGGGGTTCGCTTCAACAGCACCTTGCTGCCGCCGTACCTGAAGCGAGCCCGGAGTGTGGAGGAAGTGCTTCCCTGGCTGTACCTGAAGGGTGTGAGCACCGGCGATTACCAAGAGGCACTGGCCGCGTTGCTGGGTGATCAGGCCAGGGGCTTGTCGGCCAACACCATCAGTCGCTTGAAGCAGCACTGGATCGATGAGCACCGGGAGTGGTGTCAGCGAGATCTGAGCCAAAGCCGCTACGTGTACTGGTGGGCCGACGGCGTATACAGCAACGTGCGCATGGATGACCGCCTCTGCCTGCTGGTGATCATCGGCGTGACGGAGCATGGGCGCAAGGAGCTGGTTGCGGTTGAGGACGGCTACCGCGAGTCGGAGGCCAGCTGGTCAGAACTGCTGTCGGGACTGCGGGCCCGAGGCCTGACGACCAGCCCGAAGCTGGCCATCGGCGACGGCGCTTTGGGCTTCTGGAAAGCACTGGCCAAGTGCTATCCGGACACCCGCCATCAGCGCTGCTGGGTGCACAAGAGCGCGGAAAAAGGGGTCTGACCCCTTTTTGCCGCCTTAAAGAAAAGGGTTTGATAGATAGTATCAAACCCATGCTTTGACAGGTTAACGTCATAAATTAGCAGATTACTTCATGTACTTATCAAACCAGCCAAGTAATTTTTCTGGATTCTGACCAAAGTAATTGTAGCCAACCCAGCGTCTCGTTGTGCCTTCAATCCAGAACAATTCTTTCTCTTCAGAGCCCAATAGCTCATAGGTTTTCTGACCATCAGAATCTTCAGTCCACTTGTCTCCACGAACTTGCACAACCAGTGTTGGCATTTTGACATCTTTTGCAAATAAGTGTGGTGTCATTTCTGCATTTTTTAAACCGCCAGCTTTGATTTGCTCAAAATCCAGTATTTCTGGGAAGTCACCAGCCCCGTCAAGAACAGAGTTCGCGTAGTTTTTAGTAAAGGCTTCCATTGAGACTACTAGTGGACTCACCATACAAGACACATTTTCAAACAATTCTGGATGGCGTGAAATCGCTTCATACTGAGCGTTACCACCGGTGCAACGGCTTAGTAATCCGACTTTCATTTTTGATAGCTCGGGGTGATTATCAACGTATTGTTTTGCACCTATACAATCTCGCCATTCATAACGACCAACACCACAAGCACCATTGTTGCCGGTACCACTGCGGCCTAGGTTACGTAAATCATACGTTAGGATATTGTATCCGGCATCGTGCAGGTGTTTTATTTCATATAAAAAATTAATTTCTGTTGGATCCATGAATGTCCAAGGATCAAGGTGTCCTGCTAAACCATAGCGATTCATTGGCAGTGGGTGGTTTGCAATAATTAAAAGGTCAGATTTTTTTGCTGCGGGGATGTACCAAGCCTCAAGAGGGACGCCGTCTAAAGATGGAAAGAACAAGTCCTCATAATCCATGCCATATTCATCTGGGTTGCGTAATACAGGGGTTCGCATTGGTTTTGCCGAAAACTCAGCGACTGCTTTAATAACTTCAAATTGTGCTTCAGTTGGTTGTTTTTCCGTCGTCATTTTCCACTCCAAGTGATACAGATATATGTTTAAACGAACACTTTCCACCATAGACGTGGGAAACGGTAACTGTCAAGGTATCTGTCGCCCTGTCTGATTTTTATGCAGCCACTCTCACTGCCTCAGTGACCACTTTCCGCTCTGGATTCAACGATACGAATGTCACCGGTTCCCAGTTACGGGTGCCACCGCTCCAGCGCTCAGGATGTGCCGTTCTGGCTGCGAGATTGAGCGCATGGCGCTTCTCCAGTATCGCCTTGTCCTCTCCGGTATGGCGCTGCACCGGTGTTACGAAGCGAATGGCACTGTGACGATGCTCATGGTTGTACCATTGAACGAACCTGTGTACCCATTGCTGGGCTTCCGTTAGATCAGCAAAGCCATCTGCGGGATAGTGCGGTACATACTTGCAGGTGCGGAACAGGGCCTCGGAGAAGGCGTTATCGTTACTCACTCTTGGCCGACTGAACGATGGCTGGATCTTTAGATCCCGCAGCTTCTCCAGCAAGGTCGCGCCTTTGAAGGGGCTACCATTATCGGCGTGTAACACCAGCGGCTGGCGCACGATATTTTCGGCCAGCACCGCTCGCTCAATGACGGTACGGGAGTTGGCTGCAGACTCGCCCAGGAAAGCCTCCCAGCCCACCACCTTGCGGCTGAAGATATCGAGGATCATCACCAGATAGTAGTAGGTCCCCTTGGCTGGGCCGGGGAGCCAGGTACAGTCCCACGACCAGACCTGATTGGGTGCTGTTGCCGTATGCGTAGTCGGTGCTGGCCGTGATTTGCGGGCCTTGGCACGACCTCGATGAGCCAGCTGACCATGCTTGCGCAATACACGATAAAAACTGGAAACTGATGCGATATAGCGCTGTTCTTCGTCCATCAAGCGCACCACGATCTGATCCGGTGGCAGGTCAGCAAACTCTTCCCGGTGACACTGCTTCAGGATGTCAGCTTCCTCCTCTGGCGTGAGGGCATTGGCGGGCACCGGCCGTTCGGCAAAAGGGCGTTGGTCCTCCTTGACATCGCCCTCCCGCGTCCAGCGCTGATGAGTGCGAATCGAGATACCGACCACCTCGCAGGCGGCACTGAGGCGGGCTCCGTCGTCGCAGGCCCTGGCGATCAGCTGTACGGCGTTTTGGCGATCTTCGATGCTGATCATGACTCCTCGTCCCCCCAGATCGCCCGTACTTTTTTTGACAGGGTCAGCAGTGCAGCTGTCTCCGCCAATGCTGAGTTTTTACGTTGCAGCTCGCGTTCCAGCTCCTTGATGCGCTTGCGCTGCTGCCGAGCCTCCTCGGCTTCGCGACGGCGCTCGTCATGAGACAGGCTGGCCGCTTGTTCACAATCATGTCGCCAGCGTTGCAGTTGCTCAGGGTACAGGCCTCTCTGGCGGCACCAAGCGGCGACCTCCTCGGTGTTCATTGATGCGGTCTCAAGCACGGCTGCAAACTTGTCCCGGGAGGACCAGCCCTCAGCGCCCTGATCACTGGTATCAGGCAGGCAGCGGCCTTCCGCACGGGCTTCTTTACGCCACTTGTAAACCGTAGCTGAGGAAATACCTTCCTGGCGGGCTACTTCTTCAACGCTCTGGTTGTACGGTGGTAACAGCTTGGCCACTACGGCCTGACGTCGCTCATCGGAGTAACGAGGCATACAGATCTCCCAACGCCCCTGAATGATTAAGAGAGTTTAACAAAGAGCGCGTCAATTATCCTGACAGAGGGGGGTGCCCAGCTGCGTGGAGTTATGGTGATATCTGGTGTACAGGGAGATAGGAGGATGGCGTATCCTGTTGATTGATCACGACCAAGATCTCAATCAACAGAAGGTGATACGCCATGACCAAGTCTACCCTGAGAACTCTTTCACAACCAGAGGAAGGTGTGACTGACCCGCTGACTGAGTTGCTTCGCAATGGTGCCCGAGAACTGATCGCACAGGCCGTTGAAGCTGAACTTCAGGTTTTACTGGAGCAGCATGCTGAACATCGGCTACCGGATGGTCGCAAGGCTGTCGTGCGCAATGGCTATTTGCCAGAGTGCACTGTCCAGACGGGTATCGGCGATGTCGAGATCAAGGTGCCGAAGGTCAGGGATCGCAGCGGTTCCGGCGTCCGCTTCAACAGCTCTCTGTTGCCGCCATACCTGAAGCGCGCCCGGAGTGTCGAGGAGCTGCTGCCCTGGCTGTATCTGAAGGGGGTGAGTACCGGCGATTACCAGGATGCACTGGCTGCATTGCTGGTCGATCAGGCCAAGGGGCTGTCCGCCAACACCATCAGCCGGTTGA